>JAFSLL010000204.1 GCA_017448455.1 Oscillospiraceae bacterium
CCCGGTGATGGCGGTGAAGGAGCCCTGGGGAATGGACAGGGTGACCCCGTCCAGAGCCTTTACCTGCTCCTCACCGCTGCCGTAGTATTTGCACAGATTTTCGCTGCGAATGATCTCCATACGAGATCCCTCCTTTCTGCCTCTATTTTCGCACAGAAAGCTTACTTTCGCGTGACGCCCGGCTTACGTTTTCGCAAGACTCTGCTCCAGCCGGGGGAAATAGAGGGTGAAGCGCAGGCCCCCGTCACTGTTTTCCGGGACGATGGTCCCGTGGTGACGGGTCACGATCTCCCGGACGATGTTCAGGCCGATGCCGGAGCCCGTCCGGGCTTGGCCCTTTGCCTGGTAGAAGCGCTCAAAGAGGCGCGAAAGCTCCTCCGGGGCCACGCCGCCCCCATCGTCCGAAACCGTGAGCCGCACCTCCCGCTTCGTCTGCGTAATGGCGACGGATACGCTGCCGCCGGGCTCCGTATGCTCGCAGGCGTTTTTCAGCAGATTGGAGAATGCCTCGCCCAGCCAGCCCGGGTCACAGCGGAGTACCGCGTCCCCCGTCAGGGAGAAACGCTTCTCCGGGAAGCGCACCCGAAGCCCGTCCCAGGCCTCCTGCACCAGCGGCGCCAGCTGCCGCGCCTCGAAGCGGAAGGCGTAGCCGTCGTTGCTCATGCGCTCCAGCCGGAGCATGGCATAGATCAGCGCCTCCATCCGATCCGCCTGCGCCAGAGCTTCTTCCTTGTGCGCGCCGTCGTCCAGCTCCAAAAACAAGCGCAGAGAGGCAAGGGGCGTTTTGAGCTGATGGGAGATGTCCGTCAAAAGCTCCGTGCTTCGCCGGGCCTCCCGGGCGGTTTCGGCGCGGGAGCGCTCCAGCGCGCCTTCGATGGCCTCAAAGTCGTTTTGCAAGGCGGCCAGACGGCCGTCTCGCAGGGAAAGAGGCGTCCTCGGCCCGCCGGAGAGAAAGCGTCCGGTCTGGGTCCGGAGCCTGCCAAGCTCCTTCCGCTGGCGGAAGAAGAGCAGGGCGAAGATCGCCGCCAGCACGGCAAAGAGAATTGTCAGTCCTTCCATCGATATCCCAACCCCCGCACAGTCTGAATATGCTCCGGGCCGATTTTCTCCCGAAGCCTGCTGACGTGGACAGAAAGGGTGTTGTCGTCCACAAAGCGTCCGTCGCAGTCCCAAAGCACGTCCAGCAGCAGCGCCCGCGGCGCGATGCCGCGCTGCCGAACGATCACCGACAGCAGCCGGAACTCCGTGGGCGTCAGGTTCAAGGGCGTGCCGTTCCAGGCGGCGCTCATGCGCTCCGGGTCCAGGCGCAGTGCTCCGAGGCGCAGGCTGCCCGTTGGATTCCGCCGAAGCAGGACCCGGATGCGGCTCAAAAGCTCCTGAACCCGGAAGGGCTTGGCGACATAGTCGTTTCCGCCCGCGTCCAGGCCCCGCACCACGTCGTATTCCTCGTCCCGGGCCGTCAGAAACAGGATCGGCACGGCAAAGCCCTCCTGCCGCAGCGCGGCGCAAAGGGAAACCCCGTCTCCGTCTGGCAGAACCACGTCCAGAATGACAAGGGAGAAGCCTCCCGCCGACAGGGCCTTCCGGGCCGCGCCCAGGCTGTCCGCCGCCTGCACGGCATAGCCGTTCTTCTCCAGGAGCTCCCGCAGTCCCATGCTGAGATAGCGGTCGTCCTCTATGAGTAATATTTGATCCATTGTATCATTACCTCCGTGTATCTCCGATTATATCACATTCCTGCGGGATTTACATTGCATTTCTGTAAGGATAAACGGAGCAGTTTTAGCTTCTGCTTCATTATTCGGAGAAAAATATTCGTTGGAACAAATCCACCAGAATTGCAAGAAAGAAAAAACGCCGCCCGGGAGATTGCATTTCTTGCAATTCTCCCGGGCGGCAGAAATACGGAAACTATGAATGAAAAAAAGAAGTGAATAAAACAGTTGTCGTTGATCTATGCACAAAGTTTTTTTCACTCAGTTGCCCGATGAAGTCCGGCGTGCACAGAGATAAGAAGAAGCCGAATACATCCAAGGTCGAAGCGGCAGATCCAGCTGACCGATGTACGCACGGAACTCCGCGCCGAAGCCATGTTTATAGCTGTGCAGGCCTAGGTGCGGATTGTGTTCATCCGGATATAGTACCGGAACGTGCGTATAATCGTTGCATGTAACTCAGAAATAATTATATAGTCATGAGCCTGTATTGTAAAGGTTATAGCAGGATTGCAATTAAGATGCAGCTTGCACTTGTGCGGGTAATGGGGTATAATCATGACATATGAATGCAGGAGGAAGCTGCGATGGCGCGGTAATTCAAGGAAGCCCGGCAAATGCACAAGCTGACCATCGCCGAGGCCGCGGAGCGGCTTGGCGTCAGCTCAGCGGCGCTCAGCACCTGGGAGAGCGGAAAGAAATCGCCGACGTTGGGCAATCTGATCGGCATGGCGGAACTTTACGGCGTCACGACGGACTGTTTGCTCGGCCGTTCCAACGAGCCCCAAGGAGTATTCACATCCACTCATAATACCTATGCTCTTTGAAGCAGTAGCTGTGAGCTTTGTGGTAGATACATCGCACTGCGGAGAAATAATAGATGGAAATACACTACAAAAACATTATCTTGCGCGATATGGTGGTTGCGGATATTGAAGACGAGATCCGCTGGAACACCGTAGAAACCGAATGGGGGCTTTGGGATGCCCCGTGGGAAGACTTCTTTTCTGACTTTGACCCGGATGTGTACAGGGAAGAAACGCTGAAAAAACTGCAAGCTCCAAAAGACGGATTTCGCTGGAGACTCCAAGTAGCGTATGCCGACGGCACGCACATCGGCGATGTGAGCACCTACTTGATAGACGACAACTATGAATGGGTTGCGGAGAAAAGCCTGCAGCCGGGTCAGCACTATTTCTATGCGGTGGGTGTCGGCATCAAAGAGCCGCCATACTGGAGTCAAGGTCTCGGAACTGAGGCGCTCGCCGCATACATCCGATACCACTTGGAACTGGGGCATACCGACATCTGCACGGAAACATGGTCCGGGAACGTCAGGATGGTCAAATGCGCGGAAAAGCTTGGCTTTTATGTGTGCGACCGGGAAAACGGCTATCGAACCGTGCGTGGCGAAAAGGTGGACGGATTGACCTTTCGCCTGGATGTCGATAAATTTCGCAGGTTATTTGAGTGAAAGAGGTAAGGCAAATGCTAGATCACAAAGGATTCGACTTGTGGGCAGACGGATACGATAAATCTGTAGGCTTATCTGACGAAGAAAACACCTATCCTTTCGCCGGATACAAGGATGTGCTGGGAACCATCTATAAGATCATTATGGAGAAAGAGAACGCTGTTGTCCTGGACATCGGCTTCGGAACCGGAACGCTGACCACGAAGCTGTACGAAAACGGATGCACGATCTACGGCCAGGACTTTTCAGCGCGGATGATTGAGTTGGCTTCCGAAAAGATGCCCAACGCTCATCTATATCAGGGCGATTTCACACAGGGATTGGTGGAGCCGCTCTTGGCACAGCGCTATGACTTCATCGTAGCGACCTACTCCTTGCATCATCTGAGCGATGAACAGAAGGTCTCCTTCCTACATGAGCTGTGCAATCATCTGAACCCCGGCGGGCAGGTTTTGATCGGTGACGTGGCCTTTGATAACCGAAGGCAACTGGAACAATGCCGGAAGGATGTGGGTGACGAATGGGATGACGATGAAATCTACTTTGTCGTAGACGAGCTCACAAGAGAATTCCCGGAGCTCAGTTTTAAGCAGCTCTCTCACTGCTCCGGGGTTCTGTCCATCCCTGCAAGGATTTGATAAAAGCTAAAAGGAGAACCTCCTGCTGACAGTTCGGGATTTGATGGAGGATAGATGATGAAAATAGAATCTGATAACATTATTCTTCGCGATATGATTGAGTCCGACATTGAGGACTATGTGCGTTGGTTCACGGTGGAACGAGAATGGGAAAGCTGGGATGCTCCCTGGGAAAAAGAACATACTTGCGAAGAAACCGAGCGTAAAAAATGGACGGAATACTATGAATCTGTGAAAGATCGTCCAGATGATACTCTCCGATGGAAGTTTGAAATCGAATGGAACGGCAGACACATTGGCTGGGTCAGTTCCTACTGCATTGACGAAAACTACGAATGGGTAGGAAAAACCGAGGACTGTCAAACTGTTTATCATGCCGTAGGAATTGATATTTGTGAACCGGATGTGTGGGGTAACGGCATCGGAACAAACATTCTCCGTACCTTTATGAACTATTGTTTTGAGAACGGTATGAACGAGCTTTACACACAAACCTGGTCGGGCAATGCCCGTATGCTCCGCTGTGCCGAAAAGCTTGGTTTTGTAGAATGCGACAGAGACATCGGCGCGCTGGAGATTGATGGGCAGAAATATGATGGGCTGACTTTCAAGATAAATAAATGATTACGCACAGATCATTTCGCAGTTTGTGAGGATAAATCTATGAGCAGGACAGAGAATGTTGAGCTGACAGTATTATGCCTGATCGAAGACGGCGACAAGATACTGCTTCAAAACAGAGTAAAGAAAGACTGGCGCGGGTACGCATTGCCGGGCGGTCATGTAGAGCTCGGAGAATCTTTTGTGGATGCAGTGATCCGCGAGATGAAAGAAGAAACCGGTCTAACGATCCTTGACCCAAGATTGGTTGGAGTGAAACATTTTCCGTTAGAGAACGGAAGGTATGTTGTTCTGTTGTTTAAGGCCACGCGGTGGTCAGGTAATCTTATCTCATCCGATGAAGGCCAAATGGAATGGATCAAGTACAGTGACCTTTCCATAGTAAAAACCGTGGATGATTTTGATGATCTTCTGAAAGTGATGAACACACCGGAGCTGACTGAATTTCAGTATTTGGTTTCGGGAGATGAATGGACGGTATCAATTAGATAAACGGGGATTTTGTGAGGGAGAACAATACGCAATGCTTCTTATCAGAAACTTGGAAACGCCAAGATTGACAATTCGTTCTTGGCAGAAATCCGATAAAGACTTTACGCTGTCTCTATGGGGAGACAAAGAAAACGGGAAGTATATGAGCGACCCTATCCGTGAGAACATGGATGAAGCGTATCTCAAATGTGTCGATGAGATGGAAGACAACACAGAGGGATATTACCTGGTTGCTGAATGGAAAGAGGATGGTACGCCTGTTGGTACATGTTGCATATTTCCCGAAAACGGGAACTACGATATCGGATACTGCATCTCAAAAGACC
>JAFSLL010000205.1 GCA_017448455.1 Oscillospiraceae bacterium
ATCGCCGCGATGGCGCTCTGCTCGGAATTGATCTTGCTCTTAATGGTGGTGTCGGCAACCATCTTGCCGTTCTCGTCCAGAATGACTGCTTTGGTGTAGGTGGAGCCTACGTCGCATCCGCCGAAATACTTCATTGATAATTCCTCCAAAGAAATAGTTTAATTAAGATAGATTACATGCAGACTTCGTCTTCGAACTCGACCAGGGACGGATCAACCGGCTCGGCACGCATAACGGTGCGCATATACTCGTTGACCTTGTCACGCATGGTACGGCGGGAGACAGTACGGGGATCCATCAGGTCGTGCTCAACCCAGATCAGGTCGTAGCCGCGCTGACGGCCCTGCTCATCGAGCAGGCCCTGAACGGTTGCCATGTTCTTGCAGGCGACGTTCTGGTACATGATGACGAGCTTGGCGTTCCAGGCTTCGCACTGACGCCAACACTCGTCCACGACGTTCTGATAGCCGCCGTTGGTGTGACGACGCATAACCATACGCTCATACAGACGGGCCAGGTCACGCAGCGCCTCTTCCTTGTCTTCCGTCTCCAGGTGCTTGGTGTAGTTCAGAGACTCCATCTCAACCAGGACATCGATGCCCCAGCAGTTGGCAAGCCAGTTGGAGAAGTTGGCGTAATAGTGGGCCGGGCAGGACCAGACCAGCGCGCGATACTTCATCTTTCTCTCGGGCCAGGCGGTCTCGCCGTTCTCATAGGCCTTGTGAAGCATCTTGTTCATCTTCTGCATGGCGGGCAGAACACGCGGGTCAATGCCGCCGTCCATCTCGTAGTTCCATTTACGGAAGAGCTCATAGCTCGGTCCGATGAACTGCGGACGGGAAGTCTTGTTGATCTCCCACTTCTGGAGCTCAAGATCCGTCTCCTGATTGAAACGCTTCATGCAGGTGAAGTAATGATCCCAGTTCCACTTGGCTCCGGTCGCATCCTCAATTGCCTTAATGCAGGCCTTGATGTCATCGGCGCCCATCTGTACGGTTTCCTCATCCGCATAACGGACCGGGAAGCAGAGATGGAAGACCGGGATGTTCGGGAAGCGGCGGGCGAAGTAAGAGCTCGCCATGGTGGAGCCGTCGCAGGGCATGGAGGAGGAAATAAACAGGGAGCCCATATCCGGCAGCGCGTCAATGACCAGCGCGCCGCACTCGGAAGACGGCACCGGGCAGGTGTCGGAAGGAAGGCCGTAGCTCTCAACCGCGTCGATATAGGGGATGCAGACGAGCTGGTCAATTTCGGAGACCAGGAACATCGGGAGCAGCTGATGCGGGATAGCGAGCAGATCGGGGAAACCGGCAGCGATCTGACCCATGGTCATCTCGTCAAAGGTGAAGAGCATCTTATTGAGCTCGTCACTGTTGCCGTTTTTGCGGTCCGCCTTGGAGAGGAAGACCAAGTTCTCCGCGACGTAGCGGAAAATCTCATAGGTGGCGGCGTGGCTCATACGAAGGTTGGAGCCGCGCAGACCGAGGATGTTCTTATCCATGAAGCCGTGGCAGCAGAAATAGGAAATCATCCAGCGATACCACAGCGCGCTGTTCATGGCCGGGATCAGGTCCTTCGAGAAGGTCATGAGCAGCATGCCCCACATGCGGGCCCACTCATAGAAGTCATACGCGGTATCCTTGATGCCGCGCCACTCACGGCGGACAGTCGCCATAGCGCCCTTGCGGTAGAGACGGCCGAGGCTGCGCTCACCGTTCAGGATGCGGTCCACCTTATTGGCAGTGTCGAGCGCCATAAAGTCGTTGAACTCTTCCTTAACGCGGACGCCGTCCTGCTTCAGACCGTCGACCATGCCTTCGCCGAAGGCCTTCCAGTCGGTCTTCGCGAGCATGCCGCCGAAGATGCCCATGACTTCCATCAGGTTCGCGCCCTGCTTCTTCCAGTCAATATTATCTTTCGCTTTCCAGAATTTTGGATTGGGGTATTGCACTTTCTGCGCTTTAGCCATTATGCCTTGCCCTCCTCTTTATGAATGCGTTTGATTTCAAGCGATTCCACGAAGGCCTGAACACGGGTCCGAAGCTGTCCGGAGTTACCGTTGTTATACAGTCTGTCGACAGAGAGAACCGGCCAGCCGTACTCGTCGTGCATAATATGGCTGACGAGCGCACGCTCGAATCCCCAGTAATCGCAGTACTTCATCTGCTCATAAATGATGCCTTCCGCACCGAATTCCTTCGCCAGTCTGTCGGATGTCTCACGGCGCTGCAGAACCTTCTCATCGGAAATGTAGCGGGCGCACTCGGAAACTTCCATGTAATGGCGGCAGATCTGGGTCAGCGCGTCTTCCTCATCATTCAGCTCGATGACCTCGCGGCCGGGTGTGGAACCGAAGCAGTAACGGTCGGAAACAACCAGCGCGCCGCAGCCCTCGATCAGCTTGGTCAGGCTCGGATCGTCAATTTCAGAACCGACAATCGCGACTCTGGCACGGAACGGGTTCTTCTTGTCGGGCTTTCTCTTCTTGAGCTCTTCCAGGGTCTCCTGCAGATAGGGAAGAATCTCGCTCTTCGGACAGACATAAGTGACCAGGTCCAGAACATGGAACTCATAGCCTGTGATAACGGGGTTCTCCTTCTTGCGCATCTCGCTGATCTCGGAGATGATCCTGCAGACTTCGTTATGCTCCTCCACCGCTTTGCGGATGGCGGCATCCGAGGTATCGACGCCGAACACTTCCGTCAGACGGTCCAGAACGCGCACGCGCATCTGTCTTCTGTAGCCTTCAATGGTGTAATCGGTGATTTTGAAGGGCATGTCGGTGTGCGTGACAAAGAAGTTCGGCTTGCTGTTGACCTGGAGAATCTCAAAGTGCTCCATGGAGCGGTTCATCATGGAACATGCGTCAACACCGATCAACGCGTCCAGAAACTGATATCCGCCCTCAATGGCGCGCTCGAGAAGAGCACGGGCATACTCGCAGGTATAGTTGGACATATAATAGGTGGCGATGTCAATGGAGCCGGTGTTCGGGGCGCGGAGTCTGGTTGAGAAGCAGCGGTCAACATTGAGAAGAACTTCCGGAATGTGGAAGCAGGTATATCCCAGGCAGATATTCCCATCCGCCTTCTTCTTTTCGATCAGCTCATTGTCGGCGTTCTCAAGCAGGCTCTCAAAGTAGATCAGATGCTTAAGATCTTTCAAATGTTACACCTCTTCTTTTCATAGAATTTCTATTTTTTGGAGTGCTTCCTTCACTCCCTTGAGCATAGCGGAATCCGCAGGCAGCTCCAGAACGCTCTTGCCCTTGATATCATTTGCGGCAAAAGCACCGTCCGCGGGGATCGCCGTGAGAACATCAACCCCCGGAAGCTGAATCAGCTCCACCAGTTCGGGATTTGTCACACGGTTAATAATGACACCGATACGGTCATAGGCAATCAGCTCATCGGCAACGCTCTTGATGGTGGCAATCACCTGCCCGCCCTTCTTGCTCTGATCGGTGATCAGAAGCAAATGGGTAACCTTTTCCATCACACGCCGCTGAATCTGCTCGATACCGGCCTCACCGTCAATTACGACATAATCGAAGCTGCCGGCAAGCATGCCGATGACTTCCTTGAGATAGGAGTTCACCTTGCAGTAGCAGCCGGAACTCTCCGGACGGCCGATCGCCAGAAAGGCAAAGCCCGGCATCTCCACCAGCGCATCGAAAATGCGGAAACGCGCTTCACTGAGAAGCTCCAGGGCCTCCCGTGTCTCGCCGTTTTCAACACTGTCCACAATACTCATGCGGATATCATCCAGTGTCATCTTCACATCCACGCCAAGCGCTACGGACAGGCCGACAGCGGGATCCGCGTCAATGGCAAGAATCTTCTTATCCGGGTACTGTTCAACCAGAAGGCGAACAATAGACGCACAGATCGAAGTTTTGCCAACGCCGCCCTTGCCGGCGACCGTAATAATCTTGGCTTTATTCTCCATATACTTCCCTCCTTCCTCATCCGAATCAGGAACCGCTGCCTTATAAAAACAGCTGTTTCCGTGATAAAGAGCATACTACTTCACTATCGTTGGTATTTTAACACAGTGCCCCGAAATATGCAAGATATACACTCAGCGAATCCCAAGATCTGGTTTTTTCGTGCAATTTGCAAATGACTTTCCCCTGTTTAGACAATTTTTGAAATCCTGTTAAAAAATTTCTCTCCGATCAGCTGCCGGCCGTCGGAGAGAAGTCGTTCTTTTCGCAATGTGCACAAATACAGAATATAATTTTTGTAAATTCTGCCAGTTAAAAATCAAACAGAGAAACCTGCGCGCTGTCCGGAAGGTTCCCAAACGCCCCCAGCTCTTTCAATGCCTCAATATGGCTCTGAGAAACCTTTGGGCAGGCGGATGCGATTTCCTCCACGGAGAGGAAGTCTTCCTGCTGTTCCCGGCAGTGCTGGAGATCCTGTGCCGCGGATTCACCCAGGCTGGGAATGGAAACAAAGGGCGGAATCAGCGCGTCGTTCCCGTCCGGGAGAAAGCGCGTCGCATCTGAGGATGCAAAGGTGATGGGTGAAAAGCGGAAGCCACGCATGTTGAACTCGTACACGGCCTCGAGCGTAACCAGGAGGTCCTCCTCGTTTGCCGTCAGGCTCGCCGCGCGGCGCATGTCGGAGATCTTTCTCCGGACGCTTTCCGTTCCGCCGGTCATGATGCTGGCGTCAAAGCCGCCTTTCTGGCTGCGCCGATAAAAATACGCCGAGTAGAAAGCGAGCGGATGATGCACCTTGAACCACGCAATCCGAAACGCCATCATCACATATGCCACGGCGTGCGCCTTCGGGAAGAGATAGGCGATCTTTCTGGCGGATTCGATCCACCACTGCGGAACCTCCATATCCTTCATCTGCTCTTCCGCGTCATCGGGGAACTTGCCGGAACGCTTGACCTTTCCCTTTCGGACCGCCTCCATGGTCTTGAAAGCGAGAGAGGGCTTCATTCCCTTGTCAATCAGATAGATCATGATATCGTCGCGGCAGCCGATCGTCTCGTCAACCGTCGCGGTTCCGTTCACGATCAGGTCGTGAATATTCCCCGCCCAGACGTCCGTGCCGTGGGAAAAGCCGGAAAGCCTGACCAGCGTGTCAAACTGACGCGGAAGAGTGTCCACCAGCATCTGTCTGGTGAATCCGGTTCCGAATTCCGGTACGCCGATCGTGCCGGTTTTCCCGATAATCGGGTCATCGTCCGGAAGCCCGAGCGCGGCAGGACTGGTAAAGATGGACATGGTATCCGGATCCGAGAGAGAGATTTCCTGCGCGTTTTCACCGGTCAGATCCTCCATCATGCGGATCATGGTCGGATCATCGTGACCGAGCTCGTCGAGCTTGAGGAGGTTGTCCTCCATGCAGTGGTATTCAAAATGGGTCGTGATGATATCGCTGTTCGGGTCGTCCGCCGGATGCTGGACCGGGCAGAAGTCCGTCACGTCCTTGTCCTGCGGGATGACAACCAGCCCGCCGGGGTGCTGTCCGGTCGTACGCTTGATGCCGACCAGGCCTTTGGCCAGACGGTTCTCTTCCGCCTTGCTGACCTGAATGTTCCGCTCTTCCAGATACTTTTTGACATAACCGTAGGCTGTCTTCTCCGCGAGGGTGCCGATCGTCCCGGCGCGGAAAACGTGATCGGAACCGAAGAGCGTCTCGGTGTATTTGTGGGCTCTCCCCTGATACTCTCCGGAGAAGTTCAGATCGATATCCGGAGTCTTCTCATTTCCCGGGAAGCCAAGGAAGGTCTCAAACGGGATGTCGAAGCCGTCCCGGCGAAGTTTTTCTCCACAGCAGGGGCAGTTCTTTTCCGGCATATCCGCTCCGCAGCCGTAACGGGTCTCCTCCGCTTCCTGCTGTTCTTTCATCGGCCGGTAGGCCTTGAACAGCTTCTGGTTGGGAAACTCGGTATAGTGGCATGCGGGGCAGACATAATGCGGCGGCAGAGAGTTAACCTCCGTGATGCCTGACATGTAGGCAACGATGGAGGAGCCGACGCTGCCGCGGCTGCCGACCAGATAGCCGTGTTCCAGAGAATTCTGCACCAGCTTCTGGGCGGACATGTAGATGACATCGTAGTTGTGATCCAGAATGGTATTCAGCTCGGTATCGACACGTTCCTGAATCAGCGGCAGCGGATCCTCGCCGTAAATCCGATGGAGTTTTCCGTAAACAAGGTTCTTCAGGTCCTCTGCGGAATGCTCAATCTTCGGCGGGAACAGGCCTTTGGGCAGCAGGTCGAATTCCTCAATCTGATCCGCAATCGCCCTGGTATTGGTAACCACCAGCTCATAGGCGGTTTCCTTGCCGAGATATGCGAATTCGTCCAGCATTTCCTGCGTGTTGCGAAAATAAATCGGGCAGCTGCGGTCCGGGTCGGAGAACTTCTTTGCCGCCTGCAGGATGTGCCGGTACTGCTCATCCTCGGGGTCCAGGAAATGGACATCGCTCGCGGCGATTACGGGCTTGTTCAGATCCCGGCCGATCTGCAGAATTTTCCGGTTGAAATCCTGCAGGACCTTCTCATCCTTAACCCTGCCGTTCTCAACCAGGAAGGCGTTGTTGCAGATGGGCTGGATCTCCAGATAATCGTAGAACGAGGCGATTTTTTTCAGTTCCTCGTCGCTCTCGCCGCGCATCACGGCCCCGTACAGTTCGCCCATCCCGCAGGCACTGCCGATCAGCAGTCCTTCCCGATGCTGGACCAGAAGACTCTTCGGCACATTGGGCGTACGGTAATAATGCTTGAGATAAGACTGTGAAATCAGCTCATACAGATTCTTCAGGCCGGTCTTGTTTTTGACCAGCAGAATCATATGGTATGTTTTCGCGATGTCGGTGCGGCGGAGGCGGTGATGGATTTCTTCCACATCGTTCAGGGTCTTTGCGCCCTCCGCGCGCAGCATGGGAATGAACTTCTCCATGATTCTTTCGACAACCATCGCGTCGTCCGTCGCGCGGTGATGATGGAAAGGCGGAAGTCCGAGCCGGTTTGAAACGATATCCAGTTTAAACTTCTTCAGGTCCGGAAGCAGCGCGTGCGAAAGCGCGAGGGTATCCAAATATACGCGATTAAAGCGGATGCCGTGACGGGAAGCCGTCGCAGTCAGGAAACCGACATCAAAATGCGCGTTATGCGCGATCAGGGGACGCTCCCCGATATAATCGAGGAACTGCTTCAGCGCTGTCAGTTCATCGGGCGCGTCTTTCACATCGGCGTCCGTGATGCCGGTCAGCCGTGTAATCTCAGTGGGAATCGGCATTTCCGGATTGACAAAGCAGGAAAAGGTGTCGATCACCCCGGCAGCAACCGAAAAGCGGATGGCACCGATTTCGGTAATGCGGTCACGCTGGGCGTTCAGGCCGGTTGTTTCCAGGTCAAAGGCGATAAACTCGGTGTCCAGCGGGAGGCGGGAAGAGCCGATCAGCGCGGAGTTGCCGTCCAGATCGTTCTTGTAATAGGCCTCCAGACCGTAGATGATCTTCACTCCGTATTTTTTACCGTACTTCGACATATCCGGGAAAGCCTGCGCCACGCCGTGGTCCGTGACCGCAATTGCGGGCATGCCCCAATAGGCGGCACGTTCCACCACTTTTTCAGGGTCTGTCAGCGCGTCAAGGGTGGAAAAGCGGGTATGGAGATGGAGCTCCACGCGCTTTTCCTTCGCGTCGTCGGTCCGCACTGCCTTTTTGCCCTTGTTGATGCTGCGCGGTTCCAGAACCATCTGATCGTCGTATTTGGAATAGGTGATATCCCCCTGAATGCGCAGATGGTCCCCTTCCTTGATTCGGTTGATGACGGCTTTGTCATCCTCCGGTCTCAGATACTTTGTGACAGTAATCGTAGAGGTCAGGTCCGTCAGATCAAAGGACAGGACCGCCGCGGAGTTTTTCTGGATCAAGCGGCTCCCAACGCCAATCACGTCGCCTTCCACCGTCACGCGTCCCGAAGTCAGGGTGATGTCACGGATCGGTGTATTCTCCGCTGTTTTGATAGCGCGGCCGAAGAGGACCGGGGAACCGGACTGTACGGGAGCCGTCTGGACCGGAGCCGGGAGCTCGCGCAGAACGGGGTGAAACACGGTTTCCGTCGGCAGGGGCTCCGTATCGTTCACCGGTTCCGGCGAGGCAGTTTCCGCCGGCGCTGCCGGGACAGGCGCCGGAGCAGGCTGCTCAGCCGCATGATCTTCCTGCGCAGCCAGATGAATCCGTACAGAAAGCAGGCCGTATCCTTCGATGATGATGTTCTGAATCTGCGTCAGTTCCTCCGCTGAAGGAGCTTCCGGAAAATCGGCGGTAATCTCGAGAGAGCGCTCCTTTTCCTTCACCAGCACCTCAACAACGGAAGCCCCCTGCAGACACCGGAAGGTACCGCAGGAGGGAAAGATAGTCAAAAAAGGTGTATTGCTCATTTCAGCAGCCTTTCAGGATTCCGAGGATTCACGGATCAGGTCAAGCAGTCGGGGCAGCAGTTCCTCATAGGGATAAGTGCCGAGCACCTCTCCTTTCCGAAACAGCAGGCCGCGATCCTTTCCGCCGGCAATGCCGAAATCCGCTTCTCTGGCTTCACCGGGGCCGTTCACCACACAGCCCATGACCGCAACCGTGATCTCGCGGTCAAGGTCTCTGACCGCGGCTTCGGTTTTCTCCGCCAGAGAGATCAGGTCAATCTCCGTTCTTCCGCATGTCGGACAGGAGACAAAGCGCACGCCGCCCTTACGCAGACCGGCGGCCTTCAGAATGGCGATGCCGGCGCTGACTTCCCGGACGGGATCCGCCGTAAGAGAGACGCGGATCGTATTGCCGATCCCCTCCATCAGAAGGGTACCAATCCCAACCGCGGACTGTATGGTCCCGTTCCATTCCGTGCCGGTCTCCGTAATTCCGAGGTGAAGCGGATACGGAAAACACTCCGACGCGAGGCGATACGCAGCGACAGTCAGCGGGACAGAGGAAGACTTCATCGAGAGGCAGATATCCTCAAAGCCGTTGGCAAGCAGAAGGTCAATATGCCCCTGCGCGCTTTCAACCAGTGCCTCCGGGGTCGGATGGCCATATTTTTCAAGCAGACGGCGTTCCAAACTGCCGGCGTTGACCCCGATGCGGATCGGGATCTGCCGTTCCCGGCATGCAAGCGCAACCTTCCGGACATTCTCCGCGTCACCGATATTTCCGGGATTAATGCGGATCTTGTCGATCCCGCGCTCGGCGCAGAGCAGCGCAAGGCGGTAATCGAAATGAATATCCGCAACCAGCGGCACGTCCACTTCCGATTTGATCTGCTCAATGGCCATCGCGGAACGGGTATCCGGAACCGCAAGACGCACAATATCCGCGCCCGCGGCGCGCATAGCCCGGATCTGTCTGACTGTCGCCTCTACATCCCATGTTTTGGTGTTGCACATGGTCTGCACCGTAACCGGAGCCGATCCGCCGATATGGAGAGAAGGTGTCTGGAGTTCCCGCGTGTTTTCGCGTTTCATTTTCTGTCCCCTAACGGAATAGTTTTACAATATCCTGGAACATGATCACAGCCATCAGTGCCAGGAGAAGAACCATGCCTGCCGCATGGATATAGCCCTCGTATTTGGGGTCAAGCTTTCTGTGAATCAGCAGCTCAACCACAGACGTCACAATCAGGAGGAAGACGCGTCCGCCATCGAGCGCCGGGATCGGCAGCATATTCATCATCGCCAGGTTCACGGCGATAAAGGCGCCGAGATACAGGATATTATAGATCGCGTCAGAAGTGCTTTCCGCCTGCTCGCCCGTCTCCGCCATCATGTCAACGATCCCAACAGGACCGGACATGTCTTTAATCCCAACCTCTCCGTGAAAGAGCTGGCTCAGGCCCATCCAGACCATCCGGCAGAATTCCATCGCGGTATCCCAGGTGTATCGGATTTTCACACCGAGAGTCGCTTCCTCATAGCCGAACACGAAACCGAACAGTTCACGGTCCTGATCGGGATAGAGCTGTCTGGTCATCTCAAAATCGTTCAGCACAACCCGTTTTCCGCTGCGCTGAAGGACCAGATCATAAGTACCGTCACCGCGGTCGAGGAAATCGCCGACATCGTAGTACTGCCAGATGCGATGACCGTCAATCCTGACAAAGCGGTCCCCTACCTGCAGCGCGTTCTCGCCTTCATAGGGGCAGCCTTCGATAAAACCGCCGATGGTCGGAGAGATAAAGGCAGTCGCGGAGAGATACAGACAGAAGATGACGATCAGGCCAAGGAGAAAGTTATTAAAGGAACCGGCAACCAGAATGATAATCCGTTTCCATGCGGGCTGACTCGTAAAAGCGCGGGGATCCCCCGTCGCCTCGTCCTCGCCTTCCATCGCGCAGTAGCCGCCGAGCGGAATCGCTCGAAGCGCGTACAGGGTCTCTCCCTTCTGTTTTTTCAGCAAAGCCGGTCCCATACCGACGGAAAATTCATTTACCTTCACGTTGCAGAGCTTTGCCGCGAGAAAGTGGCCAAATTCGTGTACCGCGATCAGGACGCCGAAAATAAGAATTGCCAAAAGGACATAAACGATGGTCATGGGTAGTGTTATGCTCCTATCTTTTCATGGACAAAATGACGGGCAGCGGAATCCGCGTCCAGGATCACATCCAGCGTGTCGGCATTATCTGCTCCCAACGCTTCGACCGTTTCCGCAGTCACATCGTAAATCTGATTAAAGCCAAGCTTTTCCTTCAGGAAGAGATGCACGGCCTCCTCGTTTGCCGCGTTCATGACGCAGCCGAAGGTTCCGCCTTTTCGGGCACAGTCCTGCGCGAGCTGCAGACATGGAAAGTTCACCAGGTCAGGCGCTTCGAATGTCATTGCCCCCAGGGAGGTGAAATCCAGCCGGTCAAACATCGAAGGCATGCGCTGTGGCCAGGTCAGCGCATACTGGATCGGAAGTCCCATATCCGGGACGCCCAGCTGAGCAATGACCGTTCCGTCCACCAGTTCTACCATGGAATGAATCACACTCTGCGGATGAACAAGGACCGTAATGTCATCCGGATCTACCGCGAACAGCCGCATCGCCTCTATAAATTCCAAACCCTTGTTCATCAACGTCGCGCTGTCAACCGAAATTTTGGCGCCCATATTCCATCGCGGATGACGTACGGCCTGCGCCGGCGTGATGTCATGGAGCTCCGATCTCTGTCTTCCGCGGAAGGGGCCGCCGGAGCAGGTCAGGAGAATCTTTTTCAGCTCGGGATTTCGACTGCCGGTACGATACGGATCCTCTCCCCGTCCGGAAAGGCACTGGAAGATGGCGGAGTGCTCCGAATCCACGGGGATGATCTCCGCTCCGCATGCTTCCGCTTCCCGCATGACGATTTCGCCGGCACAGACCAGCGTCTCTTTATTCGCCAGAGCGATTCTCTTCTGTTCACGAATCGCGGACAGCGTCGGCTTCAGGCCTACCGCGCCGGAAACCGCCGTCACAACACAGTCGGTGGAAGACAGTGTCGCCGCTTCGAGGAGTCCCGTCATTCCGCTGCCGACCCGCACATCCGTGTCCGCAAGCGCGATCTTCAGCGCGTTCGCTGCGGATTCTTCATAAACCGCGACAAACTCCGGGTGAAAGCGGCGTGCCTGCTGTTCCAGCAGCTCCGTCTGCCGATTTGCCGTCAGCGCGGCAACACGCAGGCCGAGATGCTCCGCAACGGCGGCGGTCTGACGGCCGATAGACCCGGTGCTGCCCAGGATGGAGACAGATTCTACCATAGTTTGATCCTCTTTTTACGCTTTTACTCCGCCGTAACGGCGATCTCTTTTCTGGAATGCCGCAATCGCGCGGTCGAGCTCCGCGGGGGAAAAATCCGGCCAGAGAACATCGGTAAAGTAAAACTCGGCATACGCGCACTGCCAGAGCAGAAAGTTGGAAATCCGCTGCTCCCCTCCCGTCCGGATCATCAGGTCCGGGTCGGGAACGCCGGAAGAATACAGATAATCGGAAAACAGCTCTTCCGTGAGCGCTTTCTCCGGGTCCCTGCTGTAGTCTTCCGCATAGCGCTGTGCCGCCTGCAGGATTTCCGCCCGGCCACCGTAGTTCAGGCAGATATTCGCCTGAAAGCCGTCAATATGCCGGGAAATCTCATTTGTTTTCGCAATCATGCCCTGGAGCTCCGGATGCAGACCGGTCACATCGCCAAAAATCCGCATCTTCATTTTCTCGCGCTCCATGGTCTCGATCGCTTCCTGCAGATACTTGCCAAGGAGGCGCATGATGGTGCCGACTTCATCTTCCGGCCGCTTCCAGTTTTCCGTAGAAAAAGCGTATACCGTCAGATACTCCACGCCGATATCCCGGCAGTGGAGAGCGATTTTCCGAAACGCTTCCGCGCCGACCGCATGCCCTGCCGTTCTGGGCAGGCCGCGTTTTTTCGCCCAGCGGCCGTTGCCGTCCATGATAACGGCAATATGGCGGGGGACATAAAGCTCCCCCGCCTTCCCTGTCTGCTGTGAAGTGGTAATAGCCATCAGATTTCCGTAAGTTCCTTTTCCTTCTTGTCGGTGATCTTATCAATTTCCTTGATATAATCATCCGTCAGTTTCTGGATATCCTTCTCAGCGATCTTGTAGTCGTCCTCGGTAATCTCCGAGGCCTTCTGCTGCTTTTTAAACTTTTCGATCGCGTCACGGCGGATATTGCGGATCGCGACTTTGCTCTCCTCGCCGTACTTGCGGGTCTGTTTGGCAAGATCACGACGGCGTTCTTCGGTCAGCGGCGGAAAAACGAGGCGAATCGCACGTCCGTCATTCTGCGGATTGATGCCGAGATCGGAAGCCAGGATGGCGCGCTCGATCCCCTTGAGGACAGACGCATCCCAGGGCTGAATCAGCAAGGAACGCGGATCCGGTGTCGCAACCGTAGCCAGCTGCTGAATCGGCGTTGGAACGCCGTAATAGTCGACCTGGATCTGATCCAGAACCGCGGCATTGGCTCTGCCCGCGCGGATCGTCGCGAGCTGAGAACTCAGCGCATCACAGGTCTTCTTCATTTTGTTTTCAAATTCCGGATAGTCAGCCATGATTTCATCCTCCATTTTCTATCAGTATCATTTGAATAAATTCAGGCAAAAGCTGCCAGATGTTCAATGAACGTAGGTGCCGACCTTCTCACCGTTGAGAACACGCAGGATATTGGTCGGGTCAGCCAAAGCAAAGACAATGACGGGAAGCTCATTATCCATGGCGAGGCTTGTCGCGGTGGAATCCATCACCTGCAGGCGTCTCGCAAGTACCTCCGTATAGGTGATCTCGTCCAGTTTTACCGCGCTCGGATCCTTTCTCGGGTCCGCCGTATAAACTCCGTCAACATTCTTCGCAAGGAGAATAGCGTCTGCCCCGATCTCCGCTGCGCGCAGGACCGCAGCCGTGTCCGTGGAAAAGAACGGATGTCCCGTTCCGCAGGCAAACAGAACGACTTTGCCGCTTTCCAGGTACTCCACCGCTTTTCGGACATCATGGCGCTCACCGACGCCCTGAATATCAACCGCCGTCATTACACGGGCATCCACGCCGCACTGCCGGAACACATCCGCAACCGCGAGACAATTCATGGCGGTGGCCAGCATCCCCATGCGATCCGCGCTGACACGCTCAACCTTGCCCGCGCCATCCTTCACTCCGCGCCAGAAGTTCCCGCCGCCGATGACAATTCCGACCTGCGCGCCGCCGGACAGCGCCTCACGCACAACATTGCAGACCGAGGTAACAAACGCGAAATCAAAGCCCGTTCCCTTCTGACCGGACAGAGCCTCTCCGCTGACTTTAATCAATACTCTCTTCATCTTTGATTTTTTTCCTTATCTCTAAGATGGTTTCATATTAGCACAAGTGAGAAAGAATGACAAGTGAATTTCCCTCGCGCCGGGTCCCGCGTCAGCTTCCCTGCAGCAGTCTGGCGGTTGACTCGTCCGTAAACTGTCTGGAATACAGGCGGTAATACTTCCCTTCCGCCTTCATCAGATCAGCGTGTGTTCCGGACTCAACGATCTTCCCCCTGTCCACCACCAGAATCAGATCGGCGTTTCGCACGGTCGAGAGCCGGTGCGCAATCACGACTGAGGTTCTGCCTCGGATGATCCTGTCGATTGCCGCCTGAAGCTTTGACTCCGTCACGGTATCCACCGAGGCAGTCGCCTCATCCAGAATCAGAATCCTGGGATCCGCCAGAACCGCTCTGGCAAAGGATATCAGCTGCTTTTCTCCCACAGAGAGGAGGTCTCCTCCTTCTCCGACTTCGGTATCCAGGCGGTCCATCATGGATTCCGCGGAAACCAGACGCAGCGCCTCCCGGATCTCCTCATCGGAGGCATCCGGATTTCCGTACAGAAGGTTTTCACGGATTGTGCCGGAAAACAGATGCGGCGTCTGAAGAACGCAGGCGATCGCGCTTCTCAGCCAGGACTGGCTGTGTTCCCGCGCGTCAACCCCGTCGATCAGGAGCGCGCCTTCGGTCGGTTCATAAAAGCGGCAGATCAGGTTAGCCAGTGTGGATTTTCCCGCGCCGGTTTCCCCGACAATCGCCAGATTGGTACCGAAAGGAATCCGCAGATTAAAATGTTCGAGGACAAGATCCTCCCCATCCGGATATTGGAAGGAGACATCGCGAAACTCAAGATCTCCCTTCAGTTCCTCCCAGTTCTCCGGCTTGGGATCAAACACATCCCCCTCCCGGAGCAGAACATCTTCCCTGTCGGTCACATCACTTTTTGTGTTCAGCAGCTTACGCAGACGTTCGATATTAACACGGGTCGTGATCAGATCCGAAATCGCGTCTACAACCCAGCGGACCGGTTCCATCAAGCCCTGCGCATAGGACATGAACAGGGAGAAGGTCCCGATCTCCTCTTTCACGATCAGACCGCCCCGCCAGAGTACAATGGCAAGCGCGATGGAAGAGGCGAAACTCATCGTGACGGCAAACATGCCTCTCAGCCGCGCGCCGTGAAGCGACGTGCGCCGCATCGACTCGGTACCCGCTTTGAAGTCCGCCGCCATTCGGTCTTCGATCACCAGCGTCTTGATGGTCCTTGCTCCCATGATGCCTTCATTGAAATCCCCGGTGATCCGGGAATTCAGTTCCCGCACCCTGCGGTTGACGGCAAGAAGCCCTTTCTGGAACACGGCATACAGCAGTACCGTCAGAGGCAGAACCGCGGTAATCAGCAGCGCGAGCTTCGGCCGCAGGGTAAACATGACTATCTCCGCCCCGATGATATAGCCCAGCTGCCAGACACTGTCCAGGAGTGTCCAGGACACCAGAGCGCCGATCTTCGAAGTGTCGCTCATAACCCGGGAATGAATGTATCCGACGCTGTTCTGATTGAAGTAGGAAAAAGACAGCGTCTGGAGATGGGAAAAGGCTCTGTTGCGCAGGTCCCGGTCAACTCCGACCTCCACTTCCATCCCATACATGCAGGCAACATAGTTGGCACCGGCAGCGGCGACGAGAGCCGCGAAATAAATCAGGGCAAAAACCGGCAAGGTGCGGAGATCGCCCTCCGCAACAAAGCGATTGAGCGCATAACGCTGAAACAGCGGAACGCCAATATCAATCAGGCTTCCGACCGCGCTCATCAATATCATTAAAAAGATCTGGCGGCGCCATGCAAGAACTGTCTTCATGCCGTCATCTCCTGTATCTCGCAAACCTGTCTGTAGAGACCGGGCTGCCGGCTGAGCTCCGCGTGACTTCCCTCCTGAACCACATGACCGTCATCCAGGACCAGAATATGATCCGCCGTGCGCAGCGTCGCAATACGATGGGAGATAATGATGACCGTTCTCCCGCTTCCCTTTTCCCGGAGATTGGCCCGGATGGCGGCATCGGTCTCGGTATCAACCGCCGACAGCGAGTCATCCAGAACCAGGATCGGCGTATCGCGAACGAGCGCGCGGGCAATTGCCGCTCGCTGCTTCTGGCCGCCGGACAGCGTAACACCGCGCTCTCCCACAAACGTCCCGGGATCAACATCCGTCAGGCACGCAGCCCGGAGCGCTTCCTCCGCATCGTCTCCGCCGGAGATGGCAATATTATCCGCAAGACTACGGGAGAACAGGAATGGTTCCTGCAGAACCATGGATACATGCCTGCGCAGTTCTGCAGCATCCAGATCCTGCAGATCCACGCCGCCGATCCGGATGCTCCCCCGATCCGGAGCATACAGTCTGTCCAGGAGCAGCGTCACGGTACTCTTTCCGGAGCCGGTTCCGCCGAGAATCCCCAGCGTCGTTCCTCCCGGAACCGTAAAGCTGAGGTTCGAGAGCACATCACGCCCTCCATAGGAGAAAGAGACCCCCTCAAATGTGATATCACCGGAATAGTCCGTCGTCGCCGGGTTTTCGGGGTTCTTCTCGACCTCGGCGTTCAGGATTTCCGACAGGCGGTCCAGAGAGACTCCCGCCTTGCTCATCTGGGAGATCATCCTGCCCAGCATGCGAACCGGCCAGGTCATCAGAGCGGCATAGGAAAGAAACGCAATATAGGCCCCCGGCAGCATCTCACCGCGGACGCACAAAACCGCGCCGTAACAGACCGTCAGAAGGATCTGGGTGCCGGAAAGCACATCTCCGATCGACCAGAACGACGCGAGCGGGCGGGCAAGCTTCATCCACATCTGGGTATAATGCTCGTTCTGCCTGTAGAAACGGTCGCGCTCAAAACGCTCCCTCCCGAACGCGCGTACAACCCGAACACCTGCCAGATTCTCCTGCGCGATCGAGGAAAGGATGCCTTCATTCTCATCACAGGCGAGAAAGGCCTCGCCGATCTTTCTGTGAAAAAAGAACGAATAGGCTATAATAACGGGAACCGGGCTGAGCGCCACAACGGAGAGCTTTGTGTTCATGCTGAACATGAACACAACGGACAGCGTCAGCAGGATCAGGATCCGCAGGATTCCCGTCATCTGCTCGGATATGAAACCGCGCAGCGTCTCCAGATCGGAGGTGCAGCGCTGAATAATGTCTCCGGTACGGTGCTGTGTATGCCAGCTGTACGGAAGATGCTCAATATGCTCAAACAGCTGATCCCGGGCGGTCTTTACAAGGCGTTCCGAGGCTGCCGTATTGGCAACGCGAAACCCATACTGCGCAAACGCCTTCGTCAGCGCCACAAGCAGGATCGCAAGCGCGCATGCGCCCATACCGGTGAGATGCCCCGCCAAAGCGGTCGCGAGCACGCCCTCCGGTGCGGAATCGCCCAGAACCACATCGACCGCAACACGAATAATCTGTGGGGACAGCATATCGCAGAGAGCGGAGGCAGCGGAGCAGAGCATGCTCAGCACAAACAGAAACCGGGATCCGCGCAAAAGCGGATGTAATGTCTTCAACTGGGAAATCCTCCTCAAAAAAGGAACGAAAAATCCATCCCGCGCGGCAGACGGTCAGTCACCCATTCCTCCGCGCATCACCTTGCCGATATTCCACAGGTGCGCGGCATGCGCTGCCGCCTGAAGCCGCTCCGCTGGAGAGCGGAACTCAAACGCGGCAGTCTGGGCACCGCAGTCCATGCACATTACATACCAGCACCAGTTTCCCTCTTCTTCCAGAAGCGCCGCTCCGCCGCAGTAAGGGCAGTCCTGCAGTTCAAATTGTTCATGTATCTCCATCGGGATCCTCCTCAGTCCGGGCCGGCAGACACGGATCTGTCCGCCGGACCTCATTCTTTTCCGTGATTTTGTATTGTATCACATTCTTCCGGGGCGAACAACCCGAAGTTTTCCCCCTTGGAAGTTCTGAAAACTTTTCATGAAATTTCGTCACTTTCACCCAATCTGTATAATGACAGTCTCTCCATTTTATGATAAACTGTATAAGTAAAATTATGCTCTGAAAGGAGATTAATATGGCAAGAGAGATTCTTTTTGACCTTGGCAAAATGATCACTGACCGACTCCCGTATAAATTTGGCATCAAACGTCTGACCGAAACCGATCCGGAATACATCATTCTTGATCGCGCATGTTCCAATGATGAAATCGCGGAAATCATGCTGAAAATGGGCCTCCGCAAGCCCAAAACAACCGCTGAAATCGCGAAGATCACCGGCAAAAGCGAGGAACGTGTGACGGAGCTGCTGACGGATGCCGCGATGCACGGCATCGTTGAGTACAACTGGGAGAACCCGCAGCACGAGAAGCAGTGGTACGTCCAGCTTTTCGTTCCCGGCATTGCCGAAATGACCAACATGGTTCTCGCACAGGTTGAGAAGTATCCTGAGCTCGCAGATTCCTTCGACAAGATGACGTTCCTTCCTCTGGAGGGCAAGACCCACCTGATCCCCCCCGGCGGCGACGGCATCGGCATGCATGTTCTGCCTGTTGAGAAGGCGATCCCCGCGCACAGCCAGTCCGCTTCCATTGAGCATATTTCACACTGGCTTGACAAGTACGACGGGAAGCTTTCCGTCGGCTACTGCTCCTGCCGCAATGCCCGCCGTCTGTACGGCAAGGGTTCCGGCGAGATTCAGGATGACTGCTGCATCGGTCTCGGCGATTTCGCGGAATACCTTGTTGAAACCGGTAAGGGCCGCCCCATCACCAAGGAAGAAGCATTGGCGATCTGCAAGCGGGCGGAAGAGAACGGCTATGTCCATCAGGTGACGAACATTGACGGTTCGGACAAGATCTTCGGTCTCTGCAACTGCGATGTGGGCGTCTGCTTCGCGCTGCGTACCAGCCAGTACTTCAACACCCCGAACCTCTCCGCGTCGCCGTATCGTGCCCACGTCAACAAAGACAACTGCGTTGCCTGCGGCAAGTGCGTAGAGGTATGTCCCGCCGGCGCCGTCAAGCTCGGGCAGAAGCTCTGCACCAAGAAGGGCGAGGTGAAGTATCCCCGCCAGGAGCTCCCGTCCGGTCTCAAGTGGGGCGAGGACAAGTGGAACCCGAACTACGTCGTCGACAACCGCAAGAACTGCCACGAGTCCGGCACCGCGCCCTGCAAGACCGCATGTCCTGCGCACATCGCCATTCAAGGCTACATCCAGCTGGCGAAGGAAGGCCGCTATCTTGATGCGCTGAAGCTCATCAAGCAGGACAACCCCTTCCCCTCCGTCTGCGGCTATGTCTGCAACCGCCGCTGCGAGGACGCCTGCACCCGCGGGAAGCTGGACAAAGCGCTGGCGATTGATGAAATCAAGAAGTTCATTGCCGAGCAGGATCTCAAAAGCGAAGCCCGCTATGTTCCGGAACCGCTCTTCCGCCGTCCCATTGACAAACCCTACGAGCAGAAGATCGCCATCATCGGCGCCGGCCCTGCCGGTCTCAGCTGCGCGTACTACCTGGCCCGTATGGGTTACCTGAACGTCACTGTTTTCGACCGCAACGCGGAGCCCGGCGGCATGCTCGTTATGGGCATTCCCAGCTACCGGCTGGACCGCAGCGCACTGAAGGGCGAGATCGAAGTTCTCAGGCTGATGGGCGTACACTTCCGCATGAACACGGAAGTCGGCAAGGATGTCACCATCGAAGAGCTCCGCGCTGAAGGATACCAGGGATTCTATGTTGCTATCGGCGCGCAGAAGAGCTCCAAGCTCAATATCCCGGGTGAAGAACTGAACGGCGTATACGGCGGTGTTGATTTCCTGAGAGAAGTCAACCTTGGAAACAAGCCCGACATCGGCAAGAAGTGCGCTGTCATCGGCGGCGGCAACGTGGCGATGGATGTCTGCCGCACTGCTGTCCGTCTCGGAGCGGAAACCTATGTCATCTACCGCCGCAGCGAAGAGGAAATGCCGGCTGACAAGGAAGAAGTCAGCGAGGCGAAGGCAGAAGGCGTGAAGTTCTGCTTCCTCAACGCCCCGACAGAGATCCTTGGTGCTGACGGCAAGGTCTGCGGACTGAAGGTTGAGCTGATGGAACTCGGCGAGCCGGATGAAAAAGGCAGACGGAAACCGGTCGGAACCGGCAAGTTTGAGACCATCGAGGTTGATTCCGTTCTCGCAGCAGTCGGTCAGGCGATCGACTGGGGCGGACTGGACATCGGCGATCTGAAGGTCGGCAAGAAGGGCAACGCGATCGCGGATCCCGTCACCTACCAGACGGAGCAGAAGGACATCTTTGTCGGCGGCGACGTGTTTACCGGTCCCAAGTTCGCCATTGACGCCATCGCTGCCGGGCGCGAGGGTGCCGAGAGCCTGCATCGCTTCGTCAATGACGGTCAGAGCCTCACTGTCGGCCGCAACCTGCGTGAGTTCTATGAGCTGGACAAAGACAACCTCGTCTTCGGAATCGACAGCTTTGACCGTCCCGCACGCCAGCCGATTCTCCATGACGAGAAGAAGGCCAGATCCTTTGAGCATGACAGGCTCACCTTCACGGAAGAGCAGGTGAAGGCGGAGGCCAGCCGCTGCCTGGGCTGCGGTGTCAGCGTGGTCGATCCCAACCGCTGCATCGGCTGCGGTCTCTGCACAACCAGATGCATGTTTGACGCGATTCACCTCGAGCGGGATGTTCCGGAAGCTTCCAACATGGTCCGCTGCGAGGACAAGGTCCTTCCGATGCTCAAGCACGCGGCGAAGCAGATCCGCATCGTGCGGCGCAAGTGAGACGGGATGCACGAGCTCGGAACCATCTATTATGTCATTGACACGGTAGAACAGCTGATGGTGGAAAACCAGCTGACCAAGGTTGCGTCCATCACACTGGAAGTCGGAGAGGTCAGCGGGATCGTTCCCAGCTTTCTGATGGACTTCTGGGAATACGCCAAGATGAAGACCGAACATTTCCAGGAGACGGAACTGAAGATCGAGGAGCTCAAGGCGGTTACCTACTGTCAGAACTGCGCGAAGACCTATCCGACCATGGAGTACAAAAAGATCTGCCCCTACTGCGGAAGTGACAATACGTTTCTTGTGACGGGGAACGAATACAACATCAAGGAAATTGAAGCAAGTTAAACAGCTACTCCTCCGGCGATGAACCGGAGGAGTTTTTTTGCTCTTATGAACAATTATTAAATTTTGAAATATTTTGTAAGTTTTTCGTCATTTTTTATATTGCTAATTTTCATTTTTTATGGTAGGATTGCAACTGCACCGCAAATGACGGGCCGCTTCTTTCCCACAGAAGCAACAATCCAACATGTTGGAGGACAATCATGATCACCTGCAAACTGTGTGGTACCAGTCTGAATCGGAAATCTCTGCGCAGAGATGGCTCTCTGCTGTGTCCGGTATGCGGACAGATCTATTGGAAGTCCGCTTTGGAGAAAGCCGGTTTTTCAACAGAAAAGCAGCAGATGGAAGCACCGAAGCATGTCGTCAGAAAACCCGCTTTCGGAAGAGTATAAGATGCCAGGCAGGTCATACGGCCTGCCTGATTTTACTTATTAATCACGAAATGAGAAAGACCAATGAAGCTGATACTGATCCGTCATGGGGATCCGGATTATAAAAACGACACTTTAACGGAAACCGGCAGAAGAGAAGCCGCGATGCTGGCGGAACGAATTTCGCCGATGGACATCAACGCTTATTATGTTTCTCCTCTGGGGCGGGCACGGGATACCGCCGAACCGACTCTGAAGGCAAGCGGAAGAGATGCCCGAACCTGTGAATGGCTTCAGGAATTCTCCATCCCGGTGCTCCGTCCTGACAAAGACGGTGAACTCAGCCATGTCCCCTGGGACTGGCTGCCGCAGGACTGGCTTCAGGATCCCCGGCTTCTGGATCCCATCCGCTGGCGGGAGAATGAAGTGCTCCGCAGCGCCGATGTCGGTTCCGCGTACGATTCCGTCCTGTACGCTTTTGACGCCCTGCTGTCCGAGTATGGATATAAACGGGACGGACTGTTCTACCGGGTAGAAAAACAGAGCACCGCCACACTCGCCTTCTTCACACATTTTGGGCTCTCCTGCGTCCTCCTGAGCCATCTGATGAACTGCTCCCCCATGGTTCTCTGGCAGGGACTCTGCATGGCCCCATCCTCCGTAACCACCATTTATACAGAAGAGCGCCGGCCGGGAATCGCTTCTTTCCGCGCTGCCGCTGTCGGTGACATTTCGCACCTGACATGCAAAGGAGTGAAGCCCTCTTTCGCGGCGAGATTCTGCGAAATATACGGAAACGGCGACCGTGTCGACTGATGCCGGTTTCTCTCAGTTTTCCGTCGAGGAGGCACAATTGCGGATTTGCCGCTGAATGTCTGAATCACCGCAGGGCTTTGTTCCCTGTAAGCCACTGCTCCCGGCTGCCGATGACGGCAGCCGGGAGCAGTTATATTACGCCGGGAAGTCCGCTACGGCTTCCACACATAGAGTCCCTCTCCGGCGGAGAGCGCCCTGATCAATTCCAGCAGCCCGTCATCCGGGTTGTAGACCGTCAGATATGTGGAATCCGGTTCCGAAACGATCAACGAGCCGCCCACCATGATACTGACATAGCTCTCAGAGAGCTTTTCGGCAAGCTGCTCCGGCGGCGGATTGACAGGACCGTCCTCGTCCAGCGCCAGATCCCGGTAGCAGTTCAGTTTGAGGATCAGATCGATATGCTTCTGTTTGACCGCGCTGAACCGCGGCTCAGAGAGATAATACTCCTCTATGGCAAAATACTGGCCCGGACTGTCTTCCGGAACCTGTTTCGGCAAAATGTCCACAATCCAATACGGCATTTCCAGCAGTTGATCAATCGTCATTTTCGTTTTTCCCTTTCCCAGCTTTCTGAAGCTATTTTGCCGCATGGGTATTGGTTCAGCGGCACCGCCTGATACCATTATAAACTATCGGACGAAGCCGACATCTCCATTTTCCTGTATAGCTTCCCGGCAACGCATACGATCAGAAATGTCCAGAAAGCGGCCCAGCATTCAACTGCCCACAGCGGCATAATGCCTCTCTGATACAGCGCCGGGAAGGTATCCGTCAGCATATGCAGCAGAATTGCCATCGGCAGGCAGCCCCTCTTTGCACTGACAACACCGTAATAGACAATGACCGTGAGCCCGATATGAAGAAACATCGCGAATAGACGTTCCATGACGTTCATCGCCATCATGGCATAATCAAACGAGACTGCAGCCTGCACGGACGGAAACGCTGCAGCGGCGGTTTCCTCCGTAATCTTCAGGGCACTGAGTGCGTTTTCCACGTCTCCCCTGGAAAACAGAACCGTGATGGCGAGATAACTGATCATGCTCGGCAGGAGGACGGCCAGGATCTCAATACCGCCGTGGCCGATCCCGTACAGGACCGCGTTTTCACGGGTACGGTTCTTCCTCATGATGTATTTCAGGATGACATGCCGGCCGCACTCCTCGAAAACACCTGCCATGAGGGTTCCGTAAAGGACATAGGCAGCTGTATTTCCAGTAATGAACCGAGAGACCGGATTGTCCGCCAGGATGCAGAAATAATGCACTCCAAGCTCCAGCACACGGGCGGAAACGATAAATCCGACTGCACCTGCAATGAGCCAGCTTATCCTTGTCTGTTCCTTATGCTTTCCGCACCAGCAGATGCAGAAAACTGCGGGGATCGCGATCATCAGAATAATCGTGATCATCAGAGCAGGAATACTGCTCCTGCCAATGACGATGTTCTCAAAAGCTTTCATTCTCCTGTGCCTCCCCAGACCTCCACACAGAAGCCTTTGCGGCCGCAGGAAGTGCAGGTAAGCTTCCGGGCGGTCGGCGTGTGGTTTGCCCAGAAGGCCTCTTTCATTGTCGGTTTAAATACTTCATGGCATTCCGGGCAGATGTATTTTACATGATCGAAATAATACCGGCTGATCAGGATCGCCCAGGGAATCGCCACCAATACCCAGACGATGAACGGCCACCAGATGCCCTTGACGATCCAGAAGATGATGGAAAACCATTGTAATGCCGTGACCGGGATCCCGGTCAGGACCATCATCAGGTGCAGTTTTTTCAGTTTTTTCCTGCCTTCCATAATGGCGGCTATGTCACCGATGGTTTCGAGAGAGAATTCTGTTTTGCCTTTCAATCCGTTTTTCAGCTCACGGAGTTTATCCAGCTTTTCCTGTTTCCCGGAAATCTCCTCGGAAAGAGCGGTTTCCTGCTGTTCGATCAGCAGGGATATCACTTTTTCGGGATGCTCTTCCTTCAGGATCTGAGAAACAGCGTCGATGGAAAGATCCAGTTCCCGCAGAAAGCAGATGATCTTCATGCGCTTCAGATCGTCGTCCGAATAGAGCCGTCGTCCACCTTCGGAAAGCTCACTGGGGATCAGAATGCCTCTGGTATCGTAATACTGAACCGTTCGTACCGTGACGCCGCAGAGCTTTGCAAGCTCTCCCGTCGTGTATTTTGACATAGCCTTCGCCTCCTTTCGCCATGTATCCTACAACATGACGCCGCGTAACAAGCAATACCTTACGCAGGGGGATTTTTCAAAACAGCAGGCATGATTTCAATGCTCTGATGATGAGGCCGGCCTGCGATCGGGCCGACATCCGGATCTTTGGCATATTCAAATAGCTTTTCTGCGTCATTCTCCTCCCAGCGACGAAGGATCAGTCTTTCGGTCTCAAGCATCATACCCGTAATCATTTCTCCCTATGTGCTGTGTTGATCGTACAGCTGCCTGAGCTGTACGGTTTTCATGTGATTTCTCTGCTTCTCCTGTTTATCTGCAAAAATCCGAAACGCGCTTCAGGAAATCAGGCGCCTCCTCATACAGTCCATGTCCAAAACCGTCGTACATGGTTAGCTCGCAGTCGGGAATTCTCTCTGCCATTTCTACAGAGGCCTGCCCAGTTACAATTCTATCATCTTTCCCGCCGATCACCAGCGTGGGACATCCAATCTGATCCAGCAGATCATAAGTATCATGTGTCACACAAGATGCTGCCTGTATCTGAAAACGTTCAAAGGACTTTGGCTTACCGACGCTTCCGAGCAGCCGATATTCCAGGCGAGACTGTTTCAGGCGTTTTTCAGAATAAGAGCGCTCTGCCGTATCCAGCATTATGCCTTTATAATCGTCGCGATCGGACATCCTGATCCATCCGGCGATCACATCCTGCACCGTTGCGTTCGGACGGCTCAGCGTCACGGTCAATACCAGCTTTTCCACTTTGTCCGGGTGATCGATGGCCAGCCACTGCGCGATCATACCGCCCTGAGACACCCCTACCAGCGCTACGGAAGACAGCCCCAGCGCATCCAGAGCGCTGTTCAGGTCTTCCGCCATGTCCCGTGTCGTCATACCCGGAGCCAGAATTCTTCGTCTGCTGAACACATACACCGTAAAGTCCTTTGCCAGACTCCGGTACAGAAAAGCGAAAGGCAAAGCCATGCCCTTGACGGTTTTCAATCCATCGCCCACGCCGGGGATCATTACGAGGGGTTTGGGGCCATTGCCAAAGCGGATATAATCAACCGTTCCGGTTGGTAAATCAAGAACACAGTTTTTTGCATGCAGCATAGTCTTCCTCCGATCCTCATCACCATATGAACGGAATTAATTCTGGATGGGCGTCGATCGCCGCCAATGATGGCAGTGTGAGTGCCGTAGTATATATTACAATCGGGATTTTATCGACTCAACCCGGTTTACGCAGCATTATCCAACTGACCCAAAAGAGAATCGCTGTTGATTGGGAAAGTAAAGTAGGTATCAGGGTAGGGTTCATTATCCAGCGTGAAGTGCCACCATTCTTCCGCCAGGGGCCGGAAGCCGTGTTTCATCATAACCTCACGCAAAAGCATACGCATGGCATACTGTTCTTCCGTGATACCCGTATAATCCGGATGGCTGAGTTCTCCAAAGAAGTCAAATGTTCCGCCCATGTCCACCTCACGCTCTGTGTTCATATCGAAAAGCGTCAGGTCAAACGTGCTGCCGCGGCTGTGACCTGAGTGTTCCGCAATATAGCCCTGGGGGAAGAGAACGTCCTTATCCAGATCCGGGTAGAAGTATTCCTTCATGCGGGTATCCTCTGTATCCAGAGCCCAGTTCATGAAATGCGTTACAGCCATCTGTGGACGATAAGCATCAAATATCTTCAGACGATATCCTTTCCCCATGAGCTCGTCGCTGACCTCTCTCAGTGCAGCGGCCGCCTCAGATGTCAGCATTGCCAGCGGCTCTTCATATCCGTCGATCCGATCTCCCACGAAATTATACGTGGAATAGTATCGAATCTCCAGAATGGCATCGGGCACGGCTTCACTCAGCAGGACAAAGTCCGAAGCGTCATCCGAGAAAACGATATCTGCTTCCTGTTCAGCAAACCAGGCAGCTGTGCGGGCAGCCACGTTTTCTTTCAGATTCGTGAAAAAGAACATAAGCTGAATGGCATTCTTCATAGCAGCACCTCCAGATAAGATCTCAGCTTTTCCTCTACTTTGAGAATCCCCGCATACTCTGACAGTAAAGGAATGTTTTTTTCCTTCCTTGAAGCATATCGCTTAAAAGCATCTGTGACGATCTGTACGTCCGTATGATTTCTAGGTTTTAATATATCGCACAGTGTCCGCTCGGCACAGTAACCTCTGACAGCATTCCCTCCCGGCGTTATCAGTTCTGTTAATCCCAGGCTGTAATAAGGTTCCTTTGCCCCGCTACAAAGGATGCCGTCCCGTTTCGGGTTTGATAAGTTATAAGTAGATGGGAATACCATACGGAATTTCAGCGGAGTCCTGTCCGTCAGGTCACAAAGAAACAAAGCCGTATCAAGGGCATAGATTCCCCTTTTATACCGGCTTTGAACGCTGACAAATTCATCTTCCCAGCTTTCCGGAAGTGTGTAAACCCCGCGGGAAGTGCGTTCAAGCCTGCCTGTATCCGACAAATATTTAAGGCTGCCTCGGGAAAAGCCGGCTTCTACAACCATAGCCGTTGTGACCACACCGTTATTCTGTTTTGCCAATTCCATAATCTGTTTAGAATCTGTCATGCAGTCACCTCCATCTATGTTTTTACTTTCTTGCTTGATATTATAGTGTGTACAAGCATAAAAGTCAACAAAAATAACCCCAACCTTTGCAAGTTGGGATTAAAATTCGAAATAATATAGGGAGCCTTATGCATCCACCTCAATCTGCAGTCCTGATTTAAACTCGACTGTCATCTTCTCATCGTAAACCGTGATCTTCTCGATCTGTTTATCGCTGTTTCCGGGCTTTAGAAGTTCAGCCTGCCGGAGTTTTATCTCTTTATCGATTTCCTCGACCTTGCCGCTTATGTCCTCTCCGAGGATGGATCTTATGTTTTCCTTCAGGATCGGCAGGAACCTGGCTCAGGAGGAGCTTGCGCGGAGACGGCTGGTGCATACCACCGAGAATGGCAAGCGGCGCTGCTACTCCTGTAATCATTGCTTTGCGCAGATGGTTTTCTGCGGTGACTGCGGTGAATTCTTCCGGCGCGTCCACTGGAACAACCGTAGCTGCAAATCCATTGTCTGGCGTTGCTGCAGCCGATTGGAGTCTACCGGCAACGTCTGCCATGCACGAACGGTCAATGAAGAACTCCTGAAAGAAGTGGTTCTTCAGCCCATCAACCAGGTGCTCTGTCAAAAGGACGATTTTCTGCAGGCCCTTCAAACCAACATCGCCACGGTGGTCAAACAGGGTGATACCCTATCGCCGGAAGTCATCGACGAGCGCCTCTGGGAGCTGCAGAAGGAGCTCGTGAAAAAGGCCAATCAGAAGGCTGACTATGACGCCATCGCTGATGAATTTCTCCGGCTCCGGGACATGCGAAAGCAGGCCGAAGTCGACAGCGTGGTCAAGGACGAACAGATGCGCCTGATCCAAGACCTGCAGGATTTCATCAAGAGCCAGCCCACCACGATCACAGAGTTTGACGAGACGCTGGTCAAACGCCTGATCACGAAGATCACGGTTTTCGAGGATCACTTCACCCTAGCCTTCAAATCCGGAGTCATCATCGAAAACGAGGCATAAAGCAAGGCTCCTTCACCGCCGCTGATGGCAGTGGGGGAGCCTTGGTGGTGTCTCTATTATCGTTATTTCCTCTATCACATCTTGTCATAGGAGCCATCACGTCGCTAAGACACATCGGCTCCTTTATATTACTCTTCTTTATACCGGTATTGCTTCAGTTTTCTTCCTGAAACAAGGCACAGAACGGTTCCTGCCACCCCGAGCAGGAACATCATAAGTGCTGCACCAGAACCCTTTCCGCTGCCAAACAGCATAGTCAGCCATTGTCCCGATCGAATGGATGCCATAAACGGCTCACAGACATAATCTACCATAAACCCGCCCAGAGCAAGGCCAATGGGTATCGTGAAAAACTGCAGCGTGTTGCGACATGCATACACTCTTCCCTGCAATTCAACCGGGATCGTATTACGCATGATCACATTCTGGTTGGCACTCATCACTGGAACAAATAACCATCCCAGCACTTGTCCGATACACCATATGAGCGGATTTCTGGAAAAGGCAAGAAGGAAGTTTTCAGTCCCAAGCGAGAAGAGCATCGTCAGGTAAATTGCCATGACCCGATCCTTCGGTTTTGGCATGCCTGTTGCGATCAGACTTCCCATTACCATCGCAATTCCTGAGCAGGATGTCACGATCCCAAGCATGCTGTTTCCGCTTCTGGGAATGACCAGGGCAGGCAGCACTGCATCAAAGGCTGATGCGATCAGATTGACGCCCGACATGAAAAGGATCACACACAGAACCAGGGGATTTCCTTTAAGAAACTCCAAGCCCTCCTTTGCCATCTCCAGCATGTTTTTTTCTCCTGTAGAATCCACAGGAATATCCGGAAGGAAGATAAAAAACAGTAGGCTCAGAAAAGCAATTCCGAAAGTGGTCAGATCAACTATCATTACTGCGTCCAGACCGAGGTTCCCATACACTGCAGACGCGATCAGCGGATTTCCAATGGATATCAGGGAGCGTGAAAGCGACTGCAGCCCGCTTGTTCTTTGATACTGCTCCTTTGGTACAATCAGCGTATAGGCGACTTCTGAAGCCGGCTGCTGGACAGTATTCATCAGCCCGGAAAAAGCATTGATCGCATACAGGTGCCATATCGAAAGCGCATCTGTCTTGTACAGTATAAAAACCAGGATCGTGGTAAATGCCGCCAGCGCGTCACACGTAAGCATGGTGTTCTTCTTGTCGTACCGGTCTGAGATCGCTCCGGCAAAAATACTCATGATCACATACGGCGCATAGGTACATATCGTAAGTGCCGCCGTGCTGAGTGCTGATCCGGTCTGCTCATACAGCCACAATGTCAGCGCAAAACCGGTCATCGCGCTTCCCAGCTGCGACAGACTCTGTGTACTCCAGAGTATATAAAACTCCTTTGGTCCTCTATTTCTATTTTTCATTGTCTTTGCTCCTTATCGTTTATTCTTCTGATATAAGAGCAAAGCCTGAGGAATTCATTTCCTCCACACAGTCTCCTCAGGCTCTGCGTGGAGCAAAAACAATGCAAAGAATCATTTTCTCATCTCCTCGAATCATTTGAATCTATTGCCATACTATCGTTCTGACCTTAGCAAGGCATACCAGCTTGCATCACAGATACCCTGGTTGTTTCTATCTGAGCTTCGCAAAGTGCCTTCATATTTCATACCGCACTTTTTCATGACCATACCGGAATGCGGATTCCTGGGATCATGACGGCTTTCAATACGGTTCGCTCCAACCTTATCAAAAAAGAAGTCCATTGTAGCTTTCAGGGCCTCCGACATGATTCCCTGATGCCACCAGGTTTTTCCGAGGCAGTAGCCGATATGAACCATATCGATGTCATCATTTATTTGCACTGCATAAATACTTCCGACCGGATCGCTTCCATGTTCTTTCAGGACAATTGCCCACTGATAAAAACAATCCTTTGAATAGTATGAGATCCAGTCTTCCAATACTGCCTTACTGACACCGATATCGGTATGTGCAGGCCATGTCAGATATTTTGTAACATTGGGATCAGAAGCCCAGTTTCTGAACATTGCTTCCGCATCATCGGTTTCAAATTTTCTCAGAATCAATCTGTCTGTTTCCAATAGTTGAGTACCACAGTGTCGCATTTTTAATCTCCTGTCATAACCCCAGATTTCGCCGGGCTTCCTCATTGTTCTTAAGGATCATCCCTGCCTTCTCACAAGTCATAACCTCCAAGCAGCTGCCGCAGGTTTCAACCCTTTTGCTGGAAGCGCACCGGCGGATCGGGCAGAGTGATTCACAGTACGGAGTTTTCACACCGTCGATCCGGCATCCAACGCAATTGATCATCTCCGGTGTAATCTCCACGCCGTTCAGTTCCGACCAGAGTTTTGCAACCTTTTTCCGCAGCGTGTCGTCGTTATTCATCGTAGCCATCCGGGCTTCGCAGGTTTCACAGTTAAGGCCACAATAGGCAATGAATTCTTTCATTTTCATACTCCTCCGTTCACAATTGCGGCGTACTGCTCCTCCGGAATCATGGGGGTGCCGATCTCTGCCAGCAGTGATTCATTGATCTCGCCTGTCTCGGCATATTGCCTTCCGGCCTGTTTCACAAGCGCCAGCCGCGGTTCAGTCACAGCAGCCGCCTCCGGCGCGTTGAACATGGGGCTTTCCGGGACGGTGATGATGGTATGGCTGCCCGGAAAACATAGTTTGAACCCCGCCACTGCAGGCTCGAAGTTGTGCCTGCTGTTGGGGAATCCGCAGCCGCAGATCATCAGATAACGCAAATGGGAAAAGTCCGCCTGACCGACATGCTCGTACCGATCGCCGACCTTCTGCATTGCCATGCTGCTGAGGGGAAGTGTCCGATCCAGCAGAGCCTTCAGCGGGGCGGGCATCCCGTAGCAGTATAAGGGAAAGCTCCAGATCAGCAGATCGCTTGTCAGGATCTCCTCCAGTATCTCCCGCATATCGTCATCATGGACACAGGTCCCGCCGTTTCTCATGCAGGAAAAACAGCCGGTACAGAATTCGATGTGTTTGTCGATCACTTGGATGATATGTATATCATGTTTAGTTGCTTCGTTCATCCCCTCCAGAAAGGCTCGCGTGATGTGCATGGTGTCGCTGTGCTCTCGCTTGGGGCTGCCGTTCAAAACAAGTATCTTCATTGACTTTCCTCCAAAAAGCATTTTCTATTTCACAGCCCATCTGATAAGCATTCCGCCGGCCAATGCGAATACTGCTCCCAATACCCTCATGAGCACCGCATAGCCTTTCGAAGGCTGGCTGCTGTCTTTCGTTTTCCATTTTTCCGTAAGTGCCCACAACCTTGCCGGCGGCACTGCCACCAGACTCAATCCGATAACACCCAGGATGATGCCGGCAACAAGTTCCTGCTTCATATCACGCCTGCCTCCCTTTTATGATCCAGTTATCCAGAAATCGCATCTGCTCTTCCGTATGGAACCAGTGCTCGCCCTCTTCCATCACGGTCAATTCAGCGCCATGAGTCTTTGCAAACGCAGCGATCGTTTCATAGGATGTCAGGTTATCCTGGCTGCCATACAGAATCCTGGTCGGAACAGTCCAGCAGACAGGGTGCTCACGGACATAACACAGGTAATTCAAGGACAGGTCTTCACCAAACGTAGTGGGGATCACGCCTTTCTCTTCCAGCTCCTTCTCCGTGACGCCAGCCCAAGACATCATGTTAAGAATCAGCTGCTCCATATCAACCACGGGAGAAATGAAGTATGCACAGCGGATCATCGTATTGATACCTGCGTTCATGCTGAAAAATGCGCCTATGCTATTGGCGATCAGGGTGATGCTGTCATATTCGTCATTCAGCTTTGTGACCGCCTCCCGGATTTTCTTCCCGGTTTCCCATGGTGTAAAGGTCTGATAATCCAATCCAATAACTTCACATTCAGGAAACAGCGGCTTGTAGTGTTCACTCTCCCCGGCGCAGCCGCCCTTGCCGTGGATATACAATACCACCTCATTTATATGCATAATGATCCCATTTACCTCCAGATCTTTTCCTCTCGTTCTTCTATTAGCGGTGGACGTACATCCTTGTCATCCCCGGCTCGCCGTCACCCTGCACCATACAGAAAAACGCCCAGCCGTAACGCTCATAGAAACCGGTGGGAGGTGCGGACATTATTTTAGACTGCCACACCCATCCTCCTTCTGTAGTTAATAGGGCTGAGCCCACCGAGGGATAGTTTTATCCGATCTTC
>JAFSLL010000206.1 GCA_017448455.1 Oscillospiraceae bacterium
ACCGAAAAACGCTTTGAAATGGATATCGCGGACTTCCTTCTGTTGCCCTTCCGGTACGTAAGCACAAGCAAATTATACTAACGATAACAAAGAGAGAGAGAGAAAGATGACTAAATCGAGATTAATGTTCTTTATTCTAGGCATGGTCTATATGGGAATTGCCATAGGTTCCATGCTTTCGATCTTTACCATAGATAATAACGTTCTTCTTGGTCTATCTGTTTCTTCCTGCTTGATCTCAATCGGCGAGTTAGTGAGTAACATTGGATCCTATTATATGTGCCGCAACAGTTTTTGCTACTCACTGAAATATACGTCAGACTATCTTAATAATTGTATTGAAAGCCATGTTCAACCTCGCACAAATGTTGACGTCTATAATATCAAATTAGGTATTGATGAAACATTAGCTGGTCGTAAACCCAGTCATCCCGTGGAATTTGATAAGAAAAAGATATTCTCGGTTTTGAGAACTGTTTCACAAGGGCTGTTCATATTCGGAATTGTCGGATTTGTTCTCATACCTTTTGCCAACCGTGAAATCAATACGCAAACAGCGTCGCGTATCATTACCATAATTGCATTCGCCTTTATGTGCTTAAATATCGGTGTGAATGACTGCGTGCAAGAAACCGTCAGCGCAAAGGCAGCCTTTGATAATGATAAAGTGTTGATTGTAGATGATGCGTTCAGTGGCTTTTTAAACGACTATTACTATCATCTTCAACACTACACTGCTTTTCATGAGAGCAGCAAGAGAACGCTCAAAGATGATGTCACAGAAACCAACAGTCAGGAACCTAATGTCAACACAGACGCAAAGACTGATAACTCGTCAAAATCACTATTTGAAAGATTGCAAAACACAAAGTAACACCATATCTTGACGTTCCATGTTTTAGTACATACGAACAGGAGGCTCTCATAATGCCGATCACCGAGACCACCGAAAAACGCTTTGAAATGGATATCGCGGATTTCCTGCTGTCGCCCGCGGGCGGATATACGGGAAACCATGATGCCTATGATCCCAAGCTGGGGCTGTTCCCGGAGACGCTGGTGCGCTTTGTGCAGAAGACCCAACCGAAGGAGTGGGCGCGCTTCGTCATGCAGAACAAGACGGAGCCGGAGCGGAAGTTCTGCCAGGCCTTCAACACCGCCTGCGATATGGACGGGCTGCTGCAGGTGCTGCGCCACGGCTTCAAGCACCGGGGCGTAAGCTTTCGCGTCTGCTATTTCCGGCCGGAATCCAGTCTGAACCAGACGGCGGCGCAGCAGTACGCGGCCAATGAGATCACCTGTAACCGCCAGTGGTTCTATTCCGCCGACACCCACAACAGCGTGGACATGGTGCTGGCCGTCAACGGCATCCCGGTGTTCGCCTTCGAGCTGAAAAACCAGTACACCGGCCAGACGGTGGACAACGCCAAGCGCCAGTGGATGTACGACCGCGACCCGCGGGAGATCTGCTTCCAGTTCAACAAGCGCATCCTGGGATACTTCTGCGTGGATCAGCTGGAGGTCTGGATGACCACGAAACTGGCCGGGAAGGATACCTTCTTCCTGCCTTTCAACCGGGGCTCCAACGGCGCGGGCAACGACGGCGGCAAGGGCAATCCCGCCAATCCCGACGGATATCCCACCGCCTACCTGTGGGAGCAGGTCTTCCAGAAGGACAGCATGATGGACATTCTGCAGAAGTTCATCCATGCCACGAAAGATAAAAAGCTGATCTTCCCGCGCTACCATCAGCTGGACGTGGTGCGCAAGCTCCTGGCCGACGTGCGCGCAAACGGCGCCGGGCACAACTATCTGATCCAGCACTCCGCCGGTTCCGGCAAGTCCAATTCCCTCGCCTGGACGGCCTACCGCCTGGCCTCCCTGCATGACGATGAAAACAAGCCTGTATTCTCCAGCGTCATTGTGGTCACCGATCGCACCGTGCTGGACGCCCAGCTGCAGGAGACCATCTCCGGCTTTGACCACACCCTCGGCGCGGTAGAGACCATCGGCGAGGACAAGACCTCCAAGGATCTGCGGGACGCCATCAACAACGGCATCCGCATCATCGTCACCACGCTGCAGAAGTTCCCGGTGATCTATCAGGAGGTGGACAAGGTCGCGGGCCGTAATTACGCCGTGATCGTGGACGAAGCCCATTCTTCCCAGACCGGCGCTTCCGCGCTGAAGCTCAAGGCCGCGCTGGCCGACACGGAAGAAGCCCTGCGGGAATACGCGGAGTTGGAGGGAAAAGAGGAAGAGGAGCTCGACCTGAACAACAAGCTCCTACAGGAGATGCTGGTGCAGGGCAAGCACGCGAACCTCTCCTTCTTCGCCTTCACCGCCACGCCAAAAGCCCAGACGCTGGAGCTCTTCGGCACTGAGTGGGAGGACGGCAGCTTCCATCCCTTCCATGTGTACAGCATGCGGCAGGCCATCGAGGAGGGCTTCATTCTGGACGTGCTCCAGAACTACATGACCTATGCCACCTGCTTCAAAATCGCCAAGAACACCCCGGAGAACCCGGAGCTGCCGGAGAGCCGCGCCACCAAAATCATCCGCAAGTATGAGAAGCTGCATCCCTACAACATCAGCCAGAAGGCGCAGATCATTGTAGAGACCTTCCGCGAGACCACCCGTCACAAGATCGGCGGGCGCGGCAAAATGATGGTGGTGACGGATTCCCGCCTCGCCGCCGTACGCTATTTCCACGCGGTGAAGAAGTACATAGCCGAGCAATGCTATTTTGATCTGGATGTGCTGGTAGCCTTCTCCGGCTCCGTCCAGGATGGGGATGAGGAATTCACCGAGCCCGGCCTGAACGTGCGCCGGGACGGCTCCCATATCTCCGAGAGCCAGACCAAGGCGGAGTTCCATGACAACTTCAATATCCTGATCGTGGCCGAGAAGTACCAGACCGGCTTTGACGAGCCGCTGCTGCACACCATGATCGTGGACAAAAAGCTCAAGGGTGTGAAGGCCGTGCAGACCCTCTCCCGCCTCAACCGCACCTGCCCCGGCAAGGTGGACACCTTCGTGCTGGACTTTGCCAACAAGCAGGAGGATATCCTCGACGCTTTCCAGCCCTTCTATCAGGAGACCAGTCTGGAGCAGGAGGTAAACGTCGATCTCATTTACCAGACCCAGAAGGAACTGCGGGGCTACGCCATCTACAGCGACAATGACATCGACGCCTTTATCGCTGTGTGGAATCAAGGTGGCAAACAGGACGCCAAAGCCATGGGCCGCATGACCAGCGCCCTAAAGCCAGTGGCGGATCGCTACAACCTAAAAAACGCGGAGGAACGCTATCAGTTCCGCCGCCATGTGCGCGCCTTCCTGCGCTGGTACAGCTATGTGACCCAGGTCGTGCGCATGTTCGACGAGGAGACACAGAAAGAGTATCTGTTCCTCAGTTATCTGCTGGGGCTGCTGCCCGCACAGCAGGATGACCCGGTCGATCTGGACGGCAAACTGCGGCTCGAATACTACAAGCTGCAGAAGACCTTTGAGGGCGCGATCCAGCTGCAGGAACTGGACGGGATGTATGTTCCGGCCAAGGAGCGCGGCGGCGCGGTTCAGTACCCGAAGAGCACCCTGGATGAGATTCTGGAGAAAATCAACGAGAAATACAAGGGTGATTTCACAGACGCGGACAAGGTCATGCTTGGTGCCCTGCACGACAAGCTGATCGCCGATCCCAAACTCAAGAGTTCTGCCCTGACCACCGATCCCCGGATCTTCACCGAAAGCATCTTCCCCAGCGCCTTCGGTACCGCGGCGATGGAGAGCTATATGGAATCCCAGGAGAGCTACTCCGCGCTGTTCGAGGATCAGGCCAAGTACAACGCTGTCATGTCCGTTTTGGCTGGGATGGTGTACCGGGAAATGAGAAGCGGAACCAGGCTATGAACGGGCTTCTTAGGGTTCTGTATTATTAACACCAGATTCAACTTTTGAGGTATAGATATGGGCATTTCAAAGATTAAAATTCACAACTTCAAGCGCCTACGTTGTTTTGAGTGCAGCTTTGAAAAAGGGATCAATACAATTGTTGGCGACAATGAAGCCGGAAAGTCGACTATTCTCGAGGCCATCCATCTTGCTTTGACAGGGATTTATTGCGGTCGAGGTATTCGAAATGAAATATCCCCATATTTGTTTAATAACGATGCAGTAAATGAGTATCTCATTTCTTTGAAATCGGGCTCTCCAATTGAACCACCAGCAATAAGTATTGAAGTATTTTTTGATGGTTCAATTGATCCCAACTTTGAAGGGAACGGCAATTCAGATGGTGCTGATAAAATTGAAGGTTTTATCTTCAAGATCGCTTTCTCTGATCAGTACCAAGCTGAATATGAGACACTTATAAAAAGTGAGACGGTTTCTAGTCTTCCTACTGAATATTACTTGCCAACGTGGACAAGTTTTTCTCGCAATAGTGGGATAACCACAAGAACAATTCCTATAAAGTCACTCTTGGTTGACTCATCTAATTATCGTTACCAAAACGGGTCTGATGTATATATCTCAAGAATCGTAAAGAACCTTTTAGATTCAGATGATATTATTTCTATCTCACAAGCACACAGGAAGATGATAGAAGGCTTCGCCGCTGATGAAACAATAAAATCGATAAATGAAAAAATCTCTGCAGAATCAACGATTATAAAAGAGAAAGTATCTCTAAGTGCAGACCTTGGGACAAAAAATGCTTGGGAAAACAGCCTTGTTACCCAAGTCGCTGGAGTTCCTTTTGCCTACATAGGGAAAGGAGCTCAATGCATTGTTAAGACAGAACTCGCGTTGAACCATAAACGGGCTCAAAACGCAGAGATAATCTTGCTGGAGGAGCCAGAAAG
>JAFSLL010000207.1 GCA_017448455.1 Oscillospiraceae bacterium
AAGAGCTTTTTCGTTCTTGTTCGATTGTGTGTTTCATGGTAGAATGCGTGTGGAGATCCGACAAAGCAGCAAAGCGCGGAGAAGCGATGGAGGTTTTGGTATTCAGATAGTCTGTCGGATGTTCTCGGTTAGTGTGTTATACCAAGGAGGTACAACTTTGAAATACTTCAAACGTGTTCTCGCTGTTCTTCTGGCTGCGATCCTGCTTTCTGCCTGTTCTTCCAGACCGGTTGAACAGCCGGATGCTGGTGCGGGAACGGAAGACCTTCCTGCCAATACGGAATCTGTCTCTACTGCCAACGCCGCAACAATGCGTCTTCTCCATACGGAAGGCTCTGTCCGCCTCTCCGATGAGCAGGGCACGCCTATCCCTTTGCAGCAGGAAATGCGCCTGTTCAGCGGCAATGCCGTTGATACGGAGGAAAGCAGCCTTGCCCGGATTGGCCTGGATGATGTCAAACTTTTGACTGTGGGTGAGTCGAGCTGTGCCGCGGTGCATCAGGGTGGGAAAAAGCTTTCGATTGATCTGGAGCGCGGCATCATGTATTTCAGTGTATCCCGGCCGCTCCGGGACGATGAGAGCTTTGAGATCAGTACAGCCAACATCACCCTCGGTATCCGCGGGACATCCGGATTTGTATCTGCGCTCAGCGAAACCCTTACAGCCGTCATTCTGACCAGCGGCCACGCAGTTATCACTGCTTCGGACGGCATTTCCTATGACATTGACCACGGGCAGCGGGCAGTGGTTACCTCTGCGGAGGATGGTTCTTCCTGCACAGTCAGCCCTGTCCGACCGGAGGAATATCCAGCGCTTTTGCTCAATGAACTGCAGGCTGACGAGCAGATAAGGGAGGAAATTCGCGAGCAGAACGGGGCGGAATATGACAACTGGCTAGCCGTCATGGCGGCCTACCGTCAGATCCTTCAGCAGGCGGACAGTTATGACTACCGGAACGACTGGACAACCCCCACCGGCATATATCACTATGCGCTGGAGCAGGTGGTGCCTGAGCTGTCCGTACCAACCCTTCTGCTCAGTCAGGAAGGGGAGGACTTTTACGATTATACCCGCGTCTTCCAATATGATCCTGTATCCGGCACGGTGTTCACGCCTGCCGAAGTCTTGAGTTATGGGGTCGCACTCACCGGCGGCCAGCGCAGCGGTTTACAGCTGATGGAGGATGGTAATGGTTTCCGTCAGGTTTCGGCTTCCTTCAACGGGGACCTGTCTATCGAACGGATTATCCTGGAAGGCAATCAGCTGGTCTACACCAACGCCTGGTCCGGCCGTATTGATCAGCAAATTCCTTCAGGTCTTGGCGGCACAGAAATCACCTGGCACGAGCTGTTTGACCTGGAAGAGCTCGACCGCGGTCTTGCCCTACCTGCTGGTCCTGCCGTCAGTTATCGACAGTACGAGGGCACATGGATTAACGGTGTATTAGGCCCGGATCTGTTTGACTACAGCCTGGCAGTTAAATTCACAGATGAGACCCATCTGAAGTTTGCCTTCTTTGCCTACCGTCTTGCCGCTACGAATACAGCCATTGAAGCGGTTCTGGATCCCACAACCGGTATCGCTGCGTTTTCGATTGATGAATCGTCAGGATCCGGAATAGCCGGTGCAGAAGGAACCATCCGCTTCCATGACAATCAGGTGACCATCCTTTTTGATCGCGATCCGACCGGCTATCTGTCAGAGGCGATTACGCTGGACTTCTACTCCGGCAGCCCTTCTGCCAGTGACAATCTGGTCGAATACGGTGCCTTTGAATTCCGTTATGCTGCATCAATTAAGGAGCAGCTGGGCATTCCTGCTGATCTTGTAACAGAAGACCGGATCTATGCCGGACAGCGGAGCTATTGGGAAGCAGGTAATATTTATCTGATTCGTTGTGAGTTCTACCATGACGGCACTCTCATTGCCTCTGCCATGGTCAACGCAGAGACGGGTGAGCTCGCCCGTGATATCTATGCCTATAACGGGCAATGATCGATCTTTCTGCCGGCCGGGGAATCTGATTTCGGGTTCCCCGGAAAGGCCTCGCATTTTTTCTTGACTGCTGTTAGGAGGACGGTTTAAATGGGCAATTCCGTAACGATTCTTGGCACACGCGGCTCAGGTCCCGTAAGTGGCGAGGAATACTCCCGCTACGGCGGTGCTACGAGCTGCGTTCTGGTGGAGATTGGCGGCAGGCACATTCTCCTGGATGCCGGAACCGGTCTGTTAAAACTCCCGCCGTCAGTCGGAGAAATGCAGCCGATCCCGCTGCTGCTGACTCACCTCCATCTTGATCATCTGATTGGCCTCCCGCTGTGTCCTCAGCTGTTCCGGGATAACATACAGCTTGCTTTATATTGTTCTCCCGGGCAGCTGCCGCTTGTACGGGAGAGTCTGGAAAGGCTCTTCTCCCCGCCGTTCTGGCCTGTTTGCCTGAGCGACCTGCCGGCATCCGTAAAACTCTGCAGCATCCCGGAAGACGGCTGTATCAGCGGCATCCGCGTGGAGACGATGCCCGGCGTTCATCCGGGAGGCGTAACGCTTTACAGGCTCCATGGCTGCGGCAAAACCCTGGTCTATGCCAGCGACTGCACACTCACAGAGCCTTTGATAGCTGATCTTGCCGACTTCGCCCGGGATTGCGACCTCCTTCTGATTGACGGTCAGTACAGTGATGAAGAATGGGAAGCACATTGTTTATATGGTCACAGCCGATGGACGGATGCTGCCAGACTGGGGCAGCGCTGTGGCGCACATCAGGTTCGCATAGTCCATCATGCTCCTGCGCATACAGATTTTATACTGGATGCTGCCGAAGAACAGGTTCGGCGGATCTGCCCGGTATGTACATTTGCCAAAGAAGACGAGGTGATCTGCCTGTGAAAACAGAAGATATGGAGCGCTTCCTCTCCCTGTGTCTTGCCATTACCGAAGAAAGGGACAGAGAAGCACTCCTCAGCAGTATTCTCGATACAGCCATGGATCTGGCCGGCTGTGATGCCGGTACGCTGTACCTTGTAGAGGATGATCAGCTGCATTTTTGCAGGATGGTTACCCGTTCTCAGCATGTCCGGCAGGGCGGGCATGACGCGCCGATCATGCTCCCGCCGATTCCGATGGAAGAGCGCTTTGTTGCCGCCTGGGCAGCAATCTATCGCACTTCCGTCCGCATCTCCGATATTCGCCGGGATCCCCGTTTCGATTTCTCCGGTTCCCTGCAGTATGATAAGCTGACCGGGTACGAGACGGTGAGCATGATGGTGGTTCCATTGTCCAGCGACAGGGGAGAGCTGGTCGGCATCATGCAGCTGATAAACGCTCTGGACAGCCGGGGCAATGTAATCCCCTTTGATGCTGACATGGAAAAGCTGATCTTCGCGGTTGCTTCCCAGGCGGCCATCAGCATAACCAACATGCAGTATACCGAGCAGATCTATGCCTTGATGGATTCACTGGTCGTGTCGCTTTCCAGCGCTATCGATGAGCGCTCTCACTATACGGCAAATCATACCCGCAATATGGTCAGCGTTGCGGAGCGGTTCCTGGACTGGCTTAACCGGACCGACAGCCCATGGCAGTTTGATGCTGACAGGCGCAGAGCTTTTCTCATGAGTGTCTGGCTGCACGATGTCGGCAAGCTGGCTGTTCCGCTGAAAGTTATGGATAAGGCAACGCGGCTGGGCGATGCGCTCCCGGGGCTTCTGGAGCGCTTTCGCGTCATTGGCCTCCTGGATCGGATTGCCATGCTGGAGGGCCGTCTCACGGAGGATGAGCTGTCTCGCCGGGACCTGGACCGCAAAGAGACGGAGACCGCCATTCTCCGCATCAACAGCGGGGGCTTTCTTTCAGAGGCTGACCGCGCATTCATTGAAGAACTCTCTCATAAAACCTATATGGATGAAACCGGGAGGGTTCTGCCCTGGATCACTGAAGAAGAAAAACGCTGTCTGTCCATCCCCAAAGGGACACTGACCGCGGAAGAGCGTCAAGTGATGGAGAATCATGTTCAGATTACCCGGCGAATCCTGGATGGGGTTTCTTACCCCAGACAATTTGCATCCGTTCCAGCGTGGGCTGCTGCCCATCATGAATTCCTTGACGGCAGCGGATACCCGGACCATATCGGTACCGACGAAATCCCTCCGGAAGCGAGACTCCTGACGATTCTGGACATATTTGAAGCCCTGACAGCCCGGGATCGCCCCTACAAGAAAGCAATGCCTCTGGAAAAGGCGCTTCGGATCCTGCAGGAGATGGCGGAATGCGGAAAGCTGGACGCCGGGATTCTGGATCTCTTTCTTCAGAGCAGAGCCTGGGAAGCAGTTCTATGAGCAAACGCTTTCTGTCTGCGCTGGTTTCCGCAGTCATTTTAACCGCGGCACTTGCCGCCGGCCTGCTGTACGCGGCTGATAACGCTGCGTCCGACGCATTTTACCAGGAAACCGGACCGCATAACCCGGATATCCTAGTCATCGGGATTGATCAGGAGACGGTTGACCGCCTCGGTTCTATCTATGGAATGCGCGGTTCCATGGCCGATGCGATTGACCGTCTGAATGCCGACCCCGAAAACCGGCCTGCTGTGATCGGGATTGACATCATGTACACTGGGAAGCATCTGGATGCCCCGGAGGCCGATCAGCGTCTTGCGGAAGCAGCAGGGCGCTGTGGGAATGTAGTGGTTGCTGCAGATGCAGAGTTTGGTGTGCAGCTTGTATCAAAGGGCAGCACTTCGCCCGACCTGCAGACCGGTGTGCTGGGATGGTATGAGCCATATGAGGCATTGAAGGAAGCCGCCTTTTACGGCCATATTAATCAGATGCTCGATCGCGACGGAATCTTTCGCCATGCCCTGCAGCAGATCGAGATTCCGGAATTCGGAACGGCAAAATCCTTCGCGCGGGTCATCTATGAACGATGGTGCGCTTTTCGTAACGTCACACCGGATCCGGAGCCTCCGGCCTCAAAAGACGGCTTCTATTACCTTCCCTTTTCTGCCGCCAGCGGCGGATACAGTGACGGTTTCAGTTTTCTGGATCTGCTGGATGGCAACATAGACCCCTATTATTACCGGGGGAAAATTGTTCTGATCGGACCGGTTGCCCCCGGAATGCAGGATGCGTATTTCACCTCGCTGGATCACACAGCCGCCATGCCGGGAGTCGAGATTCAGGCGAACATCATTGAGGCTTATCAAAAAGGCTTTTTCCCACAGGAAGCCGGACAAAGCACCCAGCTGATTCTGGCGTTTCTTCTCTTTTTTGCGGCGGCTTTTTTATTCTGGAACCGGAAACCGGCCTGTTCTGCAGCCGCCTGGCTGGCTGTTTGCGCAGGCTGGTTTGGAGCATGCCGCCTTCTGTACGATCATGCAGCCGTTATTCTGCATGTGCTCTGGATTCCGGCCGGTGTCAGCATTCTCTTTTTTGCCTCCCTCGCGGGGAATTTTATGCGAGCCCAGCAGGAAAAACGTCGGATCACCGATACCTTTGGCCATTATATCGACCCCGGCGTCATGAAACGGCTGCTGGCGGAAGGAAAATCTGCCCTGGCACTGGGCGGAAAAACTACGAACATTGCGGTGCTGTTTGTGGATGTCCGCGGTTTTACGGCTATGAGTGAAGCACTGGATGCACAGACCGTCGTAGAAATCATCAATCGCTATTTGACCCTTACAACGGATTGCATTATGAAGAACCATGGCACACTGGATAAGTTCGTCGGTGACTGTACCATGGCCGTATGGAATGCGCCTGTTGCACAGGAGGATCCTGTCTATCTCGCCTGCAGGGCTGCCCTGGATATGGTAGAGGGTTCCGTCGGACTGAACGAAGAATTGTATCAGAGATATGGGAGAAAGGTTTCTTTCGGGGTTGGCGTTAACTGGGGGCCTGCCGTCGTCGGAAATATCGGCGCTCCCAGGCGGATGGACTATACTGCCATTGGCGATACTGTCAACACAGCAGCCCGCCTGGAGGCCAATGCTCCGGGCGGAACCGTTCTGATCTCCCGTTCTGTTGCCGATGCACTGGGGAATCGCGCGGTGGTGACATCTCTTGGAAACAACATTCCCTTGAAGGGAAAGTCCGCAGGCTTTGAGGTTCTGCAGCTGGCAGCGCTGAAAAACCGGGAATCCGCAGAGACTGACAGCATATAGCCGACATGACAGGCCGGGGTGGACCCCACGCTGACTCCCGTCATTCGCGCTGTTATCGGCGTGAACGGAAGAGAGCATATTCCCGGTGAAAACGGGGCTGTAAAAAAACAGCCAAATTTGAAGGACCAAGATTCCACCATTAAGGGATCTTGGTCCTTTGCTGCTAATGCATAACAAAAATGGGTTATGGCCGCTAAATCGGGCGACACAACTAAGCCTGCCGTCCATCGTAACGTCAGGGATCATAGCCGAGTATAAAATTTTGCGCTGAATCAAGCTGCCGTCTGCAATCTCAGCTTCTTATTGTGGTACTTGTAGAGATTAAAACCACAGGAAATCAAAGTGAACTCCAGAATTACGGATTCTATACCTCGGCGGAAAGCCCTTTTGTAAGATCGGTCCCACTTGATGATGCCGAATGTACCCTCTGCCTGAATACTTCGATTCATTCTCAGCAGGGCCCCATGGAGAGATTCCAAATTGTCCAGAACTTCGGAATGGAATTGTGTCAGTTCCTGGTTTAACCGAATCACACGCCGGTCTTTTTTCCCCTTGTAGCAGTTGGATCTGTGCGGGCAGCCTTCACAGCTTTCACAGATATGGAGTTCTTCCGTTCGACCGTAATTATTTCCACGGATCGGTATATTGCGTAAAAACGAGAACGTTCTTCCATTCGGACAGACCAGAGCGCCATCTTCATTCCGTTTGAAATTTACTGCCCGGTAAGGGTCATCCCGGTACTTCCCGTTCTTTACCGTCTTCTCATACATGGTGAATTTCATGTATTTTTCCATGCCGTGCTCTTCACAGTAGAGATAGTTGTTGTAAGAACCGTATCCCGCATCGGCAACCGGGTATTTCGGGTAATGTCCGTATTGAGAATGAAACTTTTCCATCAGAGGAATGAAACAATCCATGTCCGATGCGTACTGTTCTGCCGTGATTGCTGCAATATATTCGTCACACACCGCTGCCTGCATATTATACGCCGGAAGCACCTGATCATTCCCCATGTAGTCTTTCTTCAGCCGCATGAACGTCGCATCATTGTCCGTCTTGGAGTAGCTGTTCCTCTTATCTCCGCAGATTTCTATATGATCCGCATACTTCTTCAGTCTGCCTATGTATTCCTGCAGTTTTTCGTAATCCTTTTGCTCCGTGCTCTTGCGGTGACCTCGCCCGGACACAAAAGCATCTGTACAGATTCCGGTGGCCTCCCGGTACTTTTCCAGAGCAGTTTCCAGATATTCTATGGCATATTCTTCTCGAAGCCCGATCTCAAAGCCATGGTAGAACTGCACTTCTTGATTCATCTTTTCCAAAAGCTGCGTAACTTTTGCAAACACCTTGTTCCGGTTCGTCAGGCATGACTTCTTCCACACCCACGTATAACGGTTGGCATTCGCTTCTATCTTGGTACCGTCAATGTATACGTGGTTTAAATCCACACCTTCCGCCTCAAAAATGTATTGGTTGATCTCTACGAAGATCTGATCTATGCTGTCCTTCAAATCATCCCGGATATAATTCCCAAACGTTGCAAAGCTCGGTGCCTTCATCCCATCCAGAATCCAGAGATAACGGATATCTGTCTTGCATAGTTTTTCCAACTGCCTCAATGATTCATATCCGCCCTCCATGAAGGCAAACAGTATTACTTTCAACATTTTTCGCAATTACATCTTGGACGGCCTGCCCTTTTGTAGCCTTCCTCTACAAAGTATTTCTTCAGGTCAATGTGATCCATTACTTCTGTGAAAGTATATACCGGATCGGAAATTTCGATGATCTGTGAAATTTCCAGTGGCATTTTTAATTGATATGGAGTAAAATACTCTTCGGTTTTAATTTTTTGCACAACAAAATTATACCAGATTTAGCTGCTCTTGTCTTCAGGGGCAGCTATTTCTTTTCCAAAAAAGAAGCCAGAATCTTTCGATTCCAGCTTCATTCTCTATGGGTCTTTTTTTACAGCCCCATTATCACAACTATCGTAAATTCGGCTGTAATCTACAGCGGCTCTAGTCCCACATGGAATAAACAGCCCCGCTTCGGTCGCAAATGGTGCGTCTTTCGCGGGGCTGTCTGTTTTATCACATAATGGGGATCTTGATCTTCAGATCTGTAAGCGGCCAGGAAGAGCAGGCGTGGAACCAGCCCATCTCCTTGTCCATCCGACGTCTGCCGTCACCGATCGGCGAGACAAAGATCTCACCCTCAAGCAGATGGCTGCGGCAGAATCCGCATTCCCCGTTGCGGCAGTGTGTGTCGATGGCTATCCCGGCACGTTCCAGCGCGACGGCGACGGGCTCAGAAGCCATGGCGTCAATGATATCCTCGTGAATACCGCGTACAACGGTGATTTTGAAGGTTTTCGTTTCCGTTCCCTTCGGATACCCGGGAAGCGTGGAGACATCAGCAGGGTTGTTCACTACATCATGACGGAATCGGCGGACAGGAACACCCATTTCATCCAGCGCTTTCTTGACGAAGCGGAACATCGGCAGGGGACCGCAGAACATATAGGTGCAGTCGGGAGTGGAATACTTCTCGATAATTTCACGGGTGATGAACCCCTTTTCGCCTTGCCAGTCCGGTTCATCGGAGAGAACATGGACAACCTTGACATCCGGGCAGGCCGCCTCAAGCTCATCCAGTTCTTTCTTGAGAACGATATCGTCCGCCTTGACAGAACCGTAGAGGATCGTAAGCTTGCAGCCTTTCATCTTCCCATAGGCGATTTCCTTTGCCATAGAGTGGAACGGCGTAATGCCGGAACCGCCGGCCAGCGCCACGATTTCCTTGCTGTCACGCATCGGCTCCCAGTAGAAGAATCCAAACGGCAGCGCGCCTTCCAGTGTATCGCCGACTTTCACGTTTTCAAAAAGGTAATCCGGAACGAGATAGGGGACATTCCGCCGGACGGTGATCTCGAAGAAAGGATGTTCACCTCTTGCCTCATAGGGGGCGGAGGAGATGGTATACGGACGGGAGAGGACGCTCTCGCCGATTTTCAGGCGGAAGTTCACATATTGCCCGCTCTGGAATACGGGTATATGCCCGTCTGCGCTCTCAAAGCGAAACACACGGGAACTGGGGGAGGCTTCACGGATGTCAATAACCCTGAAGACCATGTGTTTCGGATGCAGCAGATCCGCGAGCTCCCGGATCGGATCCTTCGGGTCAATCACAGTCGAACCATTGGCGAAATTCTCTTCTCTGAGCTTGGTTACACGGGAGGCTCCGCCGACATCCTTTAAAAATCCTTTGACTTTGATGCTCATTTCTTCACAGCCTCCTTTTTCTTCTCCAGGTCTTCCCGTACTGCTTTGGCAGCGGCTCGGCCGTTGGTAATCTGCGGACCCATGCCGTCACCGCTCATACCGTGAGCGCCGGCAAACTCAAGGCCCTCAATAAAGTGATCCTTTTCCTTCATCTGCAGTCTCGCTACGGCATGGTCTTCCATGGAATGGAGGTAGCCGTAGATGTTGCCTTTCCACGCTCCGACATAGTGGGAAACGGAAACAGGCGTTGTGACTTCAAATTCCGTGATGCGGGGACGGAAGTCGACCTTGGTAATTTTGATGCATTCCTCAATCATTTCGTTGGCAAGCCGCCGCTTGAGGTCAAAGTATTCTTCTTCCTTCACGCTCTCAAAGGGCTTGGACGGCACCAGCGCTGTAATGGAGAGCTGTGTGTAGCCCTCCGGCAGTGTCGGGTTGGAATGGTTGAGGCAGATTGTGGTGATGTAGTTGTACGGCTCTGTGATGTTGGAGTAGTTCCTCCAGATTTCGTTCGTATCCATCGTGGAGCCGGAGAAGGTGGAATAATTGGTGATGCCGTTCTCTTCCGGGGTGCCTTCGATTACCATAATGACGGACACAGGAACCACGGAGAGCTTTCGGTTATTGATCATACGGATCGCTCCGGCGGGAACTTCGGTCAGCGGCTCAATCATCTGGGAATAGACTTTGTTCGGATAGGGACCGGAGATGACGTAATCGCAATGGATCTCGTCACCGCGCGCGGTGCGTACGCCGTAGACCTTGCCATCCCGGACGAGGATCTTCTCCACTTCCTGGTTGAACTCGTACTGTGCGCCGTTTTCCTCGCATTTGGCCTGCATCTTCATGCTCATCTCGTGGCTGAATCCGCGGCAGACATAGCTGCCGGTGAAATAGTCCGCCATCAGGAAGGCATAGATGGTGAAGGGCAGATCGTCCATGCGGTTACCGACGTAAATCCAGTAGGGCGTCAGCATCTCAACGGCCTTTTTCGGCAGATTGAAGGTGTTGATCACTTCGGTGGCTGTGTATCCGACCGTCTTTACAAAGTCCGGATGCTTCAGCAGCATCTGCACCTTGCTCATGGGCGTTACGGAGAGAATGTTCATGCTGTCGTAGACACGGCGGCAGAGAAGCATCAGCTCATGCACCTTCTCATAGGTGCCGGGGCATTCCTCGTCGATTTCTTTCGCGACGGTGGTATAGCTGTCGTCATAGTCGTGATGCAGCACCTTGTCAATCCCGGAGTTCGGCAACGCGACGCGGTAGCACTCCGGAACCGGGAGCCAGTCGATCTCCACACCCATATCGTCAAAGAACTGGCCGACTTTCAAACGCTTTCCTGGCTGTCCGATGGACATCATTTCATGGAGGGTTGCTTCAATTTCGAAGCCGTTGCGTACAAAGTCCGTTGCCAGACCGCCGGGCATGTTGTGCTTTTCCAGAATCAGGATATCCTTGATGCCCCATGCCTGCAGCTGCAGACAGGCAGACATGCCTGCCAGCGCGCCGCCGATAATAACGACATCGTAATGGTCTTTATAAAATTTCATATACGATTCCTTTCCGAAACAGGGACGGTTCGAAAACCGCCCCTGTCGTGATAATTAGAAGAAGCGCTCTACCAGCTCGCGGGAATACTCCGCTGTTTCATCCATGTCACCGAAACTCATAATTTCGCCGGCATAGAAAGTGTCATACTTATCCTGCATGGCCTCGACTTTGTCGTACCAGCCGTCCGCATAGTCCTTGGTGAAGACATGGGGGAAGTAGTAGACAGACCACTCGTTGATGACTTCCTTGGCGGGGTTGCCCATGGTCTTGAGGTCATCCTGAACCATCTGGCGGCAGGTCTCGTAGGGAACTTCATCTTTGTTCTTGTGCTTGCGAAGCGCATAGGTGGTGATCACCTGATCCACCGTGTCGCGCCAGCGGCGATAATAAACCATCAGATGACCGAGCTTCTCGGGAACCATGTTGTCGAAGACATAATAAGAGATCTCAGGGTGATCTTCGGGCTTTGTCAGCACAGCCTGCACATCGTAGCGCTCATAATCGATCTTGGAGAAGAGCTCCTTCTCATCTTCGCGGGCATCGAAGAACTCCACCATGCCTTTCTGACCGTCGGTGCGCTTGTTGGGAATATAGAACGGGGTAGTGACAATAATCTTGTCAAACTCCTCGACTTCGCCGTTGACCGTGACATAAACCTTGCCGTCCTTGCGCTCGACCTTTTCAATGGTGGAGTTGAGGCGGGCCGGGTTCTTCAGATGGTCGTTCAGCTGCTCCCAGATATACTGGGTGCCTTCTTTCCAGGTCCAGAGGTTGATCTTGACGAAGTTCATGCAGGTCTGGAAGTCCAGATACTTCAGGACATAGGCAGCGGGAATTTCATCAAAGTAGCCGTAGCCGAAGGAGGTAAAGGGCCCGATCCAGATGTCCTGTACCAGATCGATACCGTTCTTGGCGCAGAATTCTTTGAAGGGGAGCGCCAGATCCTTCAGATTGGGATTGACACCTTCCACCTTTTCACGGCCGGGGGTAACGGCATAGCCGTCATAACGGCCTTCCGCGACGCCGCGGTGTCCGTTCAGGTCATAGCCCTTGTACTTGGTTTCGAGGATCTCACCGAACTTCTTCAGCTGCTTCTTCATTTTGAGCAGACGGGGGATCTTCAGAATATTCTTCTTCGGCTCAAAGGGCTCAATGACTTTGCCGGCAGCGTTTTTGTAGTTGCGGTTCAGTTTCGGACCGTCATGGGTGATACCGCAGAACTCTTCGACATCATGAACCGCATAATAGGAAGGTACGCCCATGATGGCGCCCATCTCATAGCGGCGTCCGTTGTAATGCGGAGACCAGCACTTGCCGCCGACACGGTCCAGACGTTCAAAGATGGTGTAGTTCTCATAGCCCTTCTGCTCAAGGTACATGCCTGCGGAAAGCCCGGCGGGGCCGCCGCCGAGAATGGCAATGCGAATGTTTTTGTCCATTTGTTCTTGATTCCTCCCAGATTTTTAGTCAAATCAAAGCTTTTGCTCAGATGATACCATAATAGCACAAATACTGGCAAAAATCACTATACGCTTTTGAAAAAGTGTATGATTTTTTGTGAAATCTTGAAAAAGACTTCCTTTATTTCCATCGTTATGGTATGATGACAGCAGATAAAGCATTGTATACAGCGAGGTGCATACCATGCGTTTTCAAAGCTTTTACCAGCTGCTCCGCACGCAGGCGGAGGAGCGGCCGGAAGCCCCGGCTCTATGCAGCGGAGCGTGTACAGTCAGCTACCGCGAGCTGTTTGAGCGTGTTCAGCGCCGGGCAGATGAATTGCGCCGAGAAGGGAAGACCTGTATGGCCGTTCTCTGCGATGGCAGTCTTGCCTGTGTGACGGAGATTTTTGCCGCGAACATTGCTGGGCTTCAGCTGGTGCTCCTGGATGAGTCTTTGCCGGAAGCCGCTTTGCTCGGCCTGATTGCCTACACCGATGCGGACTGCCTCTGGGGCGAAGAAGAACTCTGTGACAGCCTGAAAGAGAGTCTGACAAAGGGTGTTGACAACGGCGGGGGGAAAATCCTCTTTTTCACTTCCGGCACAACAGAACGTTCCAAGGCCGTCGTGTTGACGGACTACAGCCTCTGCCAGAGCGCCTGGAACGGTTCGGCGAAGCTTCCGCTTCTGCCGGAAGACAGGCTGCTCTGTCTGCTGCCGCTTGGTCATGTGTTCGGCTTCGTGTGCGGGCTCCTCTGGGGGCTTCACTGCGGGGCCTGTGTGGCACTGGGACGGGGATCCAGGCATTATCTCGATGACTGCAGCTACTATCGGCCGACCGCTGTTTCCGTGGTCCCGAGTCTCCTGGCGTTCCTGCTCCGGCAGAACTGCCTGAATGCGGAGCTGAAGCTGATTCTTGTCGGCGCGGGAGACTGTCCTTCTCAGCTTCTGCAGGCGGTTTCCGCGAAGGGAATCCGGGTGAGCTTCGGTTACGGCCTGACGGAAACCAGCTCCGGCGTTGCGATTTCGGTCAGCGGCGACCCTTATGCCATGGAAGTCTGCCCGGATGATACCATTACCATTGCTGAAGACGGAGAGATCCTTATTGCCGCTCCGACAACCATGATGCAGGGTTATTATAAATGGCCGCAGTATACCGATGAGGTTCTCCGCCATGGGATCCTCTCAACAGGGGATCTGGGACACTTTGATGAGGACGGCCGGCTTCATGTAACGGGACGCAAGAAGGATATCATTGTTTTACCTGACGGAACCAAAATCTTCCTTCCAGAGTATGAAGCAGAGCTGATCAATGCAACCGGGCATACCGAGCTGGCAGTGACGGTGGACGAGGATAAACCGATTCTGGTCTGGTCCGGTTCTGCGGATAAGAATGAAATCTGGAATCTGATTCGCCCGGTGATGGAGACCATGCCGCGCGGTCAGCAGCTGCGGAATATTCTGATTGTGCAGGACGCTCTGCCCAGAACGGCGAGCGGAAAAATAAAACGCTGGGAACTCCGGCAGAAAGTAGGAATGTGGAAATGACAAGACAGGAAGTAATGGAAAAAACCAAGACCGTGATTTTTGACTGCTTCCCCGATATGAAGGATCAGGGCCTGACAGAAGAGAGTGTGATCAATACCGATACGGCGATTGACTCCATGGGGTTTGTTCTGGTGATCTGTAAGCTGGAGGCGCTCTTTGACGTTCAGATTCCGGAACGTCAGTGGAAGAAGCTTCAGACACTCGGAGATGTTGTGGACGCGATCTATAAGCGCCTTCCGAACATGGCATGAGCATATATGAAGAATCCCTGCTGCTTCGCAGCAAGGATGTGGACCTTTATCGCCGGCTTCGGCTGTCCCGCCTGTTCGAGCTGTTCCAGGAGGCATCGATCCGCCATACCGAACAGTTGGGAATGGGAAGGGAAAAGACACTGGACAGGGGAATCCTCTGGGTGCTCCTGATGCAGCGGGCGGAAATCGACAGGATGCCCGCTTATGATGAAGAGATTCTTCTGAAAAGCTGGCCGGGGAAAACCATGCATCTCCTTTTTCCAAGGTATTATAGCGTAGAGACAGCTTCCGGAGAGCCGCTGCTGAAGGCGAGCGCTGTATGGAGTCTTGTGGATGCGCAGACACGCAGGGTCGTTTTTCCGGAACGTTACGGCGTGGTGATCGAAGGCACGGTCACGGGGGAGGAGATTGCGCTTCCGTCTACGGTGAGAAAGCAGGAAACCAATTTCGAAAGCAGCTTTACCGTTCCGTACAGTTTCGTGGATTTAAACGGCCACATGAACAACACGCGTTATTTTGATCTGGTGGAGGATTCCGTCGGCCTTGCCGCGGAGGGGAGAGAACTCATGGGGATCTCCACCGAATACAGCAGTGAGGCCCGGCTGGGAGAGACACTGCGCCTCAGCTGGAACCGGGCGGAGGACGAAGTGTATATCACCGGTGAGAGCGAAAAACCGGTCTTTCGTATGACACTCCGCTATAAACCGGAATCATAAATAATAAAGTCCGCCGTTCAGGCGGACTTTATTATTTATGATTGAAAGAATGCTTTTGCGGTTTCTTCGTAATGCAGAACAAGCAGGTCGACGCAGGCGCCATAGCTTCTCAGTCCGAGCTCCTGATCATAGCTGTACAGGAAATCCTCGTAAACCGTGTTGGAGACCTTCTGGACCGGCGTCTCAAATCTGGCCCAGTAGCTGCGATTCGCGCGGTAATCTGCCTTGACCCGTTCATCAAGCCCCTTGGAAACCAACTGCCAGGCACCGGGATTGACGGAATAGAGCGCATTGCTGAGATGGGTATATGCCAACAGGCAGGCAGAATAGCAATAAGCGGGATCGCCGTCTTCCAGACTTGCCAGCACAGCGCAGAAATTTGCCTCCTGTTCTTTTGCCACGCCGCGCTGATGAGCAAGCTCATGCGCGACTGTTGCCGGGAAAAAGGCGGAAGGAGAGTCGGTGTTGACATTGGCTTCCGCGGTGAAGGGAAAGAAAAAGCCCGTGAAATCCGTCAGGCTGAGCAGTTTGGAGAACCTCCAGCCTTTGGCCCGGATTTCCGGACCGGAGAGCCAGGGATAGTTTGTTTCCACTGCGTGATAGAGTGTTTTCGATTTCTCCAGAACCGCGTTGCGGTCCAGAACGCATACGCCGTCAGCGTCTCGAGGTACCAGGCCGGCATATTGGTTCGCCTGCGCGGCAAAATAGACGGTGACGACTTCCAGCTCCTCTATCGAAATTTCCCTTGCCTCCATGCCGGCTTTCGTCGCGAAGTCATCTCCGTAATAGTAAACACCCCAGAGAAGACAGAAGCCTGCGTAAACACTCAGGACAAAGGCTGCGACACCGCTCAGATAGCGGATCAGCGCGTCCAGCCGACTGGGGCCCCGGATCAGCAGGACCAGTAAACGGATGCTTGCGGCGCTCAGCAGCAGAGCAGCGGTTAGAATCAGCAGTTCCGCTGTAGAAAACCGGACGTGTCCGGTCAGAACGGAAAGAAAGCGATGAACCGGTTGAACAAAACCGCCGGAAATCTGCCGCATCAAAGGCTTGTTGCCGCGCAGCATCCTTTCAGCCAGAATGACCGCCCCTGTAAGCAGACAGAGAGTCAATCGGCCACGGCAGGCATGGAGAATTGCCCGGAGATGAAAAAACAGCTGCCGCTCGGACAGCTGTTGTCTTCTATTACGCAATGGCTTTCTTTGCAAGCTCACAGAGTGCTGCAAAGGCAGAGGGATCATGCAGTGCGGTCTCGGAGAGCATCTTGCGGTTCATATCAACACCGGCGAGCTTCAAGCCGTGCATGAAGGTAGAATAATTCATGCCGTTCTGCTTGCAGCCTGCGCTGATGCGGGTGATCCAGAGCTGACGGAAATCACGCTTCTTCTGCTTGCGTCCGACGTAAGCATACCGGCCGGATTTCATCAGCTGCTCGTTTGCCATCTTGAAGTGACGGGACTTGTTGCCCCAATATCCTTTCGCAAGGCCCAGAACTTTGCTTCTGTGCTTGCGGGTCATCATTGCGCCTTTAACTCTTGCCATCTTACTATCCTCCTATCGCCCTTATTTGTACGGGATCATTTTCTTGATCGTGGCCACATTGGTCACATCTGCGTAAGCTTCGCTGCGCAGACGACGGCAACGCTTCGAATCTTTCTTCGTGAGGATATGGCTCTTATACGCGTGGGCGCGTTTCACCTTACCGGAACCGGTGATCTTGAATCTCTTTTTCGCGCCGCTGTGGGTTTTCAGTTTGGGCATGACAAAAACTCCTTCCTTACGGGACCTGTTCCACCCCGTAATCGATATTCTTATTCCTCTTCCGTCTGAGAGGAAACCTCTTCCGGCGATACATCCGTGGAGGGTTTTGGCTGTTTTGGTTTCGCAGGCTTCTTGGCGGGTGTCTGCGGCTTCGGAGAAAGAAACATTGACATGTTGCGCCCCTCCAGCTTCGGGGCTTTGTCCATGCTCGCAATCTCAGCGCACTGGGCTGCAAAATCCTTCAGAAGATCTACGCCAATTTCGGTGTGAGCCATCTCACGGCCGCGAAAACGCACGCCGACCTTCACACGGTCGCCGTCCGCAAGAAACTTCTGCGCGGCACGAACCTTAGTGTTGAAATCGTTCGTGTCAATGCTGGGAGACATTCGAATCTCCTTGATTTCGATTACCCGCTGATTCTTCCTTGCTTCTTTTTCCTTCTTGGCCTGTTCAAAGCGGAACTTCCCGTAGTCCATGATACGGCAGACAGGGGGATTGGAGTTGGGCGCGATCTTGACCAGGTCAAAACCACGCTCGGTGGCAATACGCAGCGCTTCCTCAGCAGAAACGATACCGAGCTGCGTCCCCTCATCGTCGATCAGGCGAACCTGAGCGTCGCGAATCTCTTCATTGATTTCGTGGCTGGCAGTTGCGATGAGAAACACCTCCGAAAATGAAAAAGTGCAGATGACAGGCATCCGCACAGAATAACTCCAAAGCATGCTTCGAAGAAACCATCTTAACCGTTGCGCGCTGAAGCGGCAGGGTGAGGCAGGACGGATGCCATACCTTCTTTGTTTTGCTGGGCTATTATATCCGTCCTGCTTTTTCTTGTCAAGCATTTTTTGAAGATTTTTCCGGGAAAATCTTATTTCTGCTTCATGCTCAGGGAAATGCGTTTCTTTTTCTCATCTACACTCAGAACGCTGACCTCAACGACATCTCCGACACGCAGAACCTCGGAAGGGTGGCGAATAAAGTGATCGGAGATTTCCGAGATGTGGACGAGGCCGTCCTGATGAACGCCAATATCGACAAACGCACCGAAGTCGATGACGTTTCGAACCGTTCCGCTCAGCCTCATGCCAGGCTTCAGGTCCGATATTTCCAGGACATCCGTTCTGAGAATCGGCTTCGGGAGGGCATCACGTACATCCCGCCCGGGTTTCATCAGCTCCTGCATCACGTCCATCAGCGTAGGAACGCCGATGCCGATCTGTTCAGCGGTCTTTTCGACGCCGAGCTGTTTCAGGCGCAGGGGGAGATCGGCCAGCTGACCGGCACGTATGTCATCTTCGGAGTGGCCGGTAAGACTGAGGAGTGAAAGAGCTGCCCGGTAGGATTCCGGGTGAACAGCAGTGTTGTCCAGAATCTCCTTGCTCTCCGGAACACGAAGGAAGCCGGCGCACTGCTCAAATGCTTTCGGGCCGAGTTTGGGAACCTTCAAAAGCTGGGCTCTGCTGCGGAAAGGACCGTTTTCCTCACGGTAGGAGACGATGTTCTTCGCAGTGGTGGAGGTGAGCCCGGAAACTCTGCGGAGAAGGGAAGGCGAGGCTGTGTTGACATCCACGCCGACCGCATTGACACAGTCTTCTACAACAGCGTCGAGGGCGGATTCCAGCTGCTTTTCCGGCATGTCATGCTGGTACTGACCGACACCGATAGCCTTTGGTTCAATTTTGACCAGCTCCGCCAGCGGATCCTGCAGTCTTCGGGCAATCGAGACCGCGGAGCGAAGGTTGACGTCAAACTGCGGAAATTCTTCGGCGCCGAGGGGGCTGGCGGAGTAGACGGAAGCGCCGGCTTCTGAGACAATCATATAGCTCAGTGGGAAGCCTGCGGCACTCTCCCGGTGGATCAGTTCAATGGCCATCTGTTCGGTTTCGCGGGAAGCGGTGCCGTTTCCGATGGCAATATGCTCGACACGGTGTTTGCGTACGAGCGTTGAGAGCTTGCGGATTGCATCCTCTTTCTGCTTTTCACCGTAAGTCGGATATACTACGGCGGTGTCCAGAACACGGCCGGTTCCGTCCACGACAGCCACTTTGCAGCCCATTCTGTATCCGGGATCCAGCCCCATGGTGACTTTGCCTTTGACAGGCGGCTGCATCAGAAGCGGACGAAGATTCAGCGCAAACTGCCCGATAGCGCCTTCACAGGCTTTGTCCGTCAGATCAGAGCGCACCTCCCGCTCCAGAGATGGGAAGAGCAGACGGTCGTAAGCATCGAGAGCGGCAGAGCGGATAAACTGCATGGCCGCGGTCCCAGGCATCACGACAGCGCGATATACCGTGCGCATCGCCGCCTCATGATCCAGCAGCACCGAAACGCGCAGAAACTTCTCTTTCTCTCCACGGTTGATTGCCAGAACCTGATGACCCTGCATTTTGCTGAGAGACTGGGTAAAATCATAGTAGAGCCGGTAGACGGAATCCTCTTCTGTTGCGGCTTCCGTCTGCAGCTGACCGATCCGGCTGAGCTGATCTTTCAGCGCTTTGCGGAGATCAGCGCGGTCAGAAATCTCCTCCGCGATGATATCTGAGGCGCCCGTAAGGGCGTCTTCAACAGTTTCGACACCCTTTTCGGAGTCGATATAGTCTTTCGCAGCTTCTTCCGGAGCAGGGCAGTCGCGGGCCTGCTTCAGCAGCAGTTCGGCAAGCGGTGCCAGACCTTTCTCTCTGGCGATGGTAGCGCGGGTACGGCGCTTCTGCTTGTAAGGCCGATAGAGGTCTTCCAGTTCTGCCAGCGTGACCGCATTTTCAATGGAAGTGCGCAGTTCGTCCGTGAGCTTTCCCTGCGCTTCAATGGCGGCAAGGACGGTTTCGCGCCGTTCCTGCAGACCCCGCAGATACTGCAGCCTCGTCTCGAGTGTACGCAGCACCGTGTCATCCATGGCGCCGTGAAGCTCTTTCCG
>JAFSLL010000208.1 GCA_017448455.1 Oscillospiraceae bacterium
CTTCGGAGCTTATTTTCGTAATTTCGTATTTGGTGCGCTCAATGTGTATTTTGTACGTTTCCTTCTCGCCAGTTGGGGAAACCAGCGTCAACACCGTATCACCGGCTCTTTTGAAATCGGCGTGCAGCATATAATCCTCAACGCTGTCCATGTACCTGATTTCAACATCTCCATACTTCCCGTCCGCGAGATAAGCCGTGTAGGAATCATCAAAATGATGTTCCTCGCCATTCCCCATGATCTCGGTGCTGTAGACCGGAGGGTTCAGCAGGCAAAGAATCGTGAGGACAATCACGGCAGCGCCGCTGATTGCCGCTCCGGCTGTCCGGAGCTTCTTGTTTTCAAAGATCGCCACGGGATATAGAATCATGGCGCAGGCGCAAAACAGCGAAATCAGGACATACCTCGGCATGGAGAACTGAAAGTCCGAAAAATACCCCATGTAGGAAATGGCCGTCATTACGATCATCGGCAAAAGGATCAGATATCCCCACCATTTATCCTTCTTCATCCAGTAGCCGATAAAGCCCATGGGAAAACATAAGAGCGTCCATATAAACCAGTATCTGTAGTACCCGAACAGACCCCACCCCTGCCAACTGAACGGAACTTGGATCAGATAGACCAGCGGTTGGCTGATCAGGAAGAATACAAAGCATTTCAGGCCTGCGTCCAGATTGCTCTTGCTGTTCATGATAATGATGATGCCAAACAGGATCCACACCTCAAACGTTGCCGTAATGGTAATGAAAGAGGTATTTTGAAAGATGGGGATGATTGCTATCGCTGCGGTAATCACTCCTGCCGCAACAGCCGCAATAATCAGCTTCGGCCAGGTCAAATTGATCCCGCCGAATAGTCTTTTGATCGTCTTTATCATATTGTATCATTCCTCCCTGACCGAACGCTCATTGTAATCAATCTCCTCGGAGCAGCGTGCCATTTATCTTCGTCACGATGAAGGCAGGATCACCTTCAGGCTCAACCAAGAAACTGCTTGTTTCTTCGGGCCAACGCGGTCAGGCTGACCGTGAGCAGCGCCAGCGCGGCAGCGGCGCCGATGATGCGGGAAACGGTCTGATCCAGCCGCAAGCCCTCCTTTGCCGTTAGGATAGAACAACCGTTTATAGGTTGAACTACAGGCTTTTGCTTTGCCTCACAATGCCAGGACTATGATTTCAGGAATACTTCCTTATCAGCCTCTGGCGTTAGCGCCTGCTTTTTCTGAGCCATGCGGAGGGTCTTCTCATTTCGTACTTATTACCGGGCTCCCTTACTCTTCGACGATCTCCTGCCTGCCGAGCAGGCGTCGCTTGAACGCCATGACCTTTGCCATCCTTCCGGTGACGAAAAGCAGGCCGAGGAGCATCGCGCCGAAAGCAATGCCGAGGGCAAGGCCCTTGACAAAGCCGATCCAGAAGCTGTCTCCGTGGTCCGTCACCTGCATCGCGGCGTTGATCGCCAGCGCCAGCAGACCGATGATATAGTAAGCAGTCACGACTTTCGCGCCGCGCTGTTTCTCCGCGTTGCTGTACTCCGCGACCTTCAATACGGTCTCTTCCATGTCTTTGTTCATTTTTTTGTCTGTCCTTTCTCCGTTCAGAATTTCGCGGAGATCGACAGCGTAGAAATCCGACAGTTCGATCAGCAGATCCAGATCGGGCAGATTGCTGCCGGTTTCCCAGCGGGAAACCGTCCTGCGGGCGATTTGAAAACGCTCCGCAAGCTGTTACTGGGTCAGGCCCTTTTCTTTCCGAAGCTGCTGAAGGAATTTCCCGATTTCGATTTGGTTCATAGCTGTCGACCTCCTTGTCTGGCGTCAGCATACCGCTGTCCGGAAAAAAAGTACAGGACATAAACTGAGCAAATGGCGCGATTTTGCAAATGGGACATACCGTGTCCCATCTGCCGGAATACCGAAAGCCGGGATTTGTCGTTTTGCTTTTCAAATCATTTTGTAGAGCTCGTAGCAGTTGTGTCCCCTGGGAACGTCCTTGAGCTCGCCCCGGATCAAATAACCGTTCTTTTGGAAGAACCCGACGTTCCAGTCGCCCGCGTTTGTGGTGACCACGGAAGCGCCGTTTTCCTTTGCGAATTTCTCCGCTTCCTTCAAAAGATACGTGCCCAGGCCCTGACGTCTTAAGGGTTCTTCCACATACAGCGCGTCAATGCACCCGCTCTCCCCTATGTCCGCGTCCGCGATGACGCCCGCTGCGAAGCTGCCGTCCCTGTCCACGAGCTTCTTGTCAAAATCCACCGTTTCGCATTTCTGCACGTAGGCTTCGCTGTAGGCGTCCAGGCCGTTCAGGATTACTTCCGCGTCGTCCTCATTGCCGAAGGAAAGCCGGAAGCGGGCGCCGCTGTTGTCGCTCGGCACGTAGTCCGGCGTGTCCTTTTCCAGGTATTTGACCAAAGAATAACTGATGTAGCCGTTTGGCCTTTTCAGCGTCGTAAAGACCGTGTAGCCGTGTTTTTCATAGAAGGGTCTCGCCATGAAGCTCGCGGTGCCGAGGGTCACGACCCGGCATCCCTTCTCCCTTGCGATCCGCTCCACCTCGCGGAGGATCATGGAGCCGATCCCATGATGGCGATAGCGCTCGTCCACCCAGAGGTCGTCCAGAAACATTCTCGACCAGTGGTATTCGTAAGCTGTCGCGATACAGCCGCCGATCATTTCGCCGGTCTCGTTCTCGATTTTGAGCACGAATTCTTCTTCCTCCGCATCCACTTCCCGGGGCACGATGCCGTTGATCTGTTCGCCGATGTATCCGGCTTCTTCTTCGGTCAGAGCTTCGATTTTGTATTCCATTTGGTTGCC
>JAFSLL010000209.1 GCA_017448455.1 Oscillospiraceae bacterium
CTGGCTGGTGCCGGGAGATAAGCCCCGGGGTGTGTATGACCCCAGGGCAGCGGCCGCGGTTCTCCCGGCTCAAATGGCAGCGCTCTTTCATCCCTTATAAACATGAAAGCAATAGACAGTTTCGTCGCAGTCTGCAGGATGAACAATCAGAACCTTAAGGAGGAATCAATATGGAAAACACATGGTCTTGGGACAACACCGCTGTTGACTATACGCTTCTTGAAAAAGTGAATCCCGTGTTCAACACAGCCAAGATGACGCTGTTTCAGTTGGCCGCAAACGGCAACAGGGATGCGGCAGCGTTGGCGAAGAGCATGGGCCTTACATTGGAGGCCACGCAGGACAGTGCCAACACGAAAGCGTCGCCGGAACAGGTGCTGGGCGGCACGATCATGCTGGAAGCCCGTTACCGCACGATGGCTTGTCTGGCAGAGGGATCCGGCTGTACGCTGGTGGATATGCCCTGCGGATATACGCCGCGGGCGATCGAATTTGCAGGGAAAGGCTTACCCTATTACGGTCTGGATCTTCCGGTGGTCATTCGGGAAGCGTCAGAGAAAATCCGTGCGCTGATCCCGGCGGAGCAGAGGGATCTTGCCCGCTTCCGGGAGGTAGACGCGACCAACTATGCCTCGCTGGAAAAGGCGCTGGAGGACATTGACGGGCCGGTCTGCATCACAACAGAGGGCCTGCTGATGTACTTTACCGATTCGGAGGCCGGGGCGCTTTGCGACAATATCCGCCGCATATTGGAAAGAAAGGGCGGCTGCTGGTACACGGCCGACGTGGAATGCTCTCTTCAGTATGTTCTCGTCATGCGCGCGCTGGTGGGTGATCGCTTCATGGAGATCATGAAGAATGCGACGCAGCAGACGAAGGACAAGTCCGACGTAGAGATCGGAAAGAACGCGATGATTGCCTCCCCTGCGGATATGGAAGGCAGTATCAGGAACGCGATGGTTTTTCTTGCAAAACACGGTTTGAAGGCCGAGCGCGTAAATATCGGCGAAAACATGCCGAAGCTGGATTCCCTGGACAGGGTCAGCTCTGAGCAGGCCGCCGCGGTATGTGAGGGCATGAAGCATTGCGCCTTCTGGAAAATCACCCCGAGCGGGGCGGCAGTGGCGCTTCCTTCCACGGAAACGAAGGGCTTTCATGCCGACGCCGCCATGCAGTCAGGCACGCTGTCTCTGGCTCTGACGGGGCGGCTTGATACGATCACCGCGCCGAGCCTGCTGTCTTTCTTTGAAAAGACGAAGGCAGAGCAGGCGCTGGATGCCGTGGAGCTGGATTGCAGCCGCCTCGAATACATCTCCTCTGCCGGCCTGCGCGTGCTGCTGATCATGCACAAAGCCTGCACGGGCGGGGTTTCGCTTCACGGTGAAAACGAGAGCGTGAGAGAAATTCTGGAACAGACCGGCTTCGATTCCATTTTCCACTGATATGCGCGTGAACAGAAAACCGGTCTGCCTTTGCTGATTCAGCAAGCTGCGATACGTAAGGAGACATCTGTATGAAATACAGCCTCAATACATTCAAACTATATAAGGACGAATCCATTTTCGCCATGATTATGCGTATTCGCGTCGTGATGAAGGAAAATGTGGATGTGAAAAAGCTCAAGTCCGCCGTGAATATTGCCATAAATCGATATCCCTATTTTTCTGCCAGGGTCGGTCTGGATGAAGATGGCGGCTATGTCCTTGCATCGAATCCGGAGGAAGTCGTGGTCCTCGGGAGGGCAAGGCGCCTTCCCAGGCTGGGAAGCCGTGCTGTGAACGGGCATTTGCTGTTTGTGCAGTGCGAAGGCCGGGATATTAATTTCTATATCAGCCATGCCCTGTGCGGCGGCAGAGGCGCACAGCCCTGGGTCATGACCACTGTGTATCAGTACATCATAGAGAGATACCGTCTTGTGCCGAACGCCCCGGCGATACGCAGACCGGACAGCCCCCTGCTTCCCGGTGAGGCAGAGGAGCCGACACTCGAGATGCTGGGCACCGATCAGCCGATCTTCCGCTACAGGAGCAAGAATCCGGCGGTCCTGGGGATCGACTATCTCAACGGTATGTATAATCCGTTTAAGAGAAAGCCCAACTTTCGGCTCTATACATTCGCTCAGAAGGATATCCTGACCTTTGCAAAGAACAACGACTCCAGCGTTGCCTCCTTCTTCCTTGTTGTGACGGCAAAGGCCCTGGACAGGGTGCTCCCGGAGAAGATTCGCGTCATCGGCGGAGAGACGGCGCATAATCCCGCCGCAAGTCTCGGCATGCCGCACAGCCATATCGATTTGCTCAGCCATGTCCATTTGGATTATACGCGCGAGCAGCTGCAATGGGATATGGAGAAGCTCGGGACCATGACAAGAGGGCAGATCGCACTCCAGACCGATCCGAGTGTCAGCTTTGCGGAGCTGAGGAAAGAATTCTGCTTTCTTGAAGAGCTGGAAACGATCCACGGTCAGAAGCAAAAGCTGACATATTTCAAAAAGCATGATCCCTTCGCCGGAAAAAACGCCCAGCACGGGACCTTTATTGCCAACTATACAGGCTGGATGGACTGGGGCGAAGTCGCGGACTATGTGGATTCCTTTGTGTTCATCGTGGAAGGCCATCTGCTGCTCGAAGTATCCGCTCTGGGAGACAGGATTTTTCTCAGCTTCATGCAGCTTCTGGATAAGAAGAAATACACGGATGCCTTTGAAGCTGTCCTGACGGAGCTCGGGATACCGTTTCTATCTGAGGGTCCGTTTCCGAAAAGGCTTACAAAGCATGAGCTGCCCAGAGAAAAGGCACCTTCCAAGTTTTTATTCAAGAAAAAACAGGACAAATCAGTATAACCGGACTTTTCAAACATTTTCTTTCACTGTGGTAGAGATAACCAATAATTTGCAAAGCGCATACTTCAAAACCCCGCAAAAAGTACTGAAACAAATAAAAG
>JAFSLL010000210.1 GCA_017448455.1 Oscillospiraceae bacterium
CATGGTGATTGCAGACCTGTCCGCGGAGCAGGAAGGTGCCTTCATCGTTCAGAAGACCAAATCCATCTATCAGGAGATGCGCAAGACTCATCCCTGGCTGACTTTGCAGGACGACATGCCCTTTGCCGCACTGATGGCAATCAGCGGAAAAGACTGTTCCGCCGTATACGAGGAGGCCGAGAAGGTCTACGAAAACCTGAAACAGAGCCTGCGCGCGCCGAACGACACCCGTCAGACACTCAGCCATATCCTCGCTATCTATCCGGGCTTCGCGGACAGCAAATGCGAAAAAATCTGCCGGATTAACGAAGAGCTGAGGAAGAACAAACATGCGCCCGGAAGAGAACGTTACCTCTCCATCCTTGGAACGCTGGCCGGATCCTCTCTGCCGGCGGAAGAGCTCGCCCGCATGATCGGTGAGGCCGATGATTATTTGAAATCATTCAAACCGTTCAGAGGGATTTTCGGGGTCGGAACGAATGTCAGAAGAATGATCGCTGTCCAAATGGTCGAGGCAGTTCTGAACGACGGCGGGCGTTCAACCGGCCCCATCGACAGTGTTGCCGTGTCATCCGTCATCAGTATATCCATTGAAGTTGCGATCATCACTCTGATTCTGATGTATGCCGTCATTGCAAGCACAAGTGCCTCTTCCGGCAGCCACAGCTGATGGAGGGCCTCTGCTTCTGAAGCAAAACGGAAATCTGACGAAAGGCTGATGTTGACCATTGAACGCAAGAGAGTTTCTGGATATTCTGCATGTGGCGGAACGGCTGAAGGACACTCCACGTCACTGTACCACCTCCCAGGGGAGAACCGAAAGTGTCGCCGAGCACAGCTGGCGGCTCTCACTGATGGCATTCCTGCTGCGGCATGAATTCCCGGAACTGAACATGGACAAAGTCGTCGACATGTGCCTGATTCACGATCTGGGAGAATGCTTTACCGGGGACATTCCTACATTTATGAAAACGAACACGGACAGAGAGACCGAAGATACGCTGCTTAATCAGTGGGTTGCTTCCCTCCCGGCAGACGTATCGGAGGATCTCCGCGTACTGTATTCGGAGATGGAAGAGCAGCAAAGCCCGGAAGCCAGACTATACAAAGCGCTGGATAAACTGGAAGCGCTTATCCAGCACAATGAGTCTCCTCTTCACACCTGGTCGGAAAATGAATATGAGCTGAATATGACCTATGCAATGGACACAGTCGCTTTTTCGGACTGGCTGACTGCCCTGAGGAAGGAAATCCTCGCCGATACACTGGAAAAAATCAGGACAGAATCCGCTTTCACGTCCGAGAACGTTTCTGTCCCGGCAAACAGCAGGACAGCGGAAGAGGAAGAAGCCGTTCGTAGAATTGCGTACTACGAGCAGCTTCTTGATGAAGTGCAGCAGGTGATTGACAGACCCGGTGTCAGTCCGGCAGAGCTTCTGGAAGTTCTGGATCAGGTTCGCAGTTTGGAGACTTATTATGACAGTCCGGTTTGGAAAGAAGATTTTGCCGCCGATGAGGCAGGACTTTTCCCGCAGGACCTGAAGCGAGGGGTGCTCTCGGAAGACGGCATCTACAATGTACTGGAGCGCTACCGGGAATTGATCGGTACAGAATAACAGAGCAACAGCAATGAAAGGACAGGCTGACAATGTTTGGAAGAAGGCCGGACGGCAGACGAATTGACGGGATCGATCCCGTGATGAAGATTACCCCCTACGTTATGCCGATGCGCTGCGACGCGCAGGTTTTTCTGAAACACCGGAAAAACAAGAGACGGGAGTCTGATGATGGATTCCCGTCTTTATTCTCTCATACCTGTAAATTGTCTGCGTGTCGGTCAGTGCTGCCTGTTTTTACGGTTTCCGCTCAGATCGTCAACCGACACTGTCTGCCGCAGAAGATGCGAAGCGTTTCGGTCTTTTAAAAAAGGTTGATTGCCTGATTCACGCATCTGTGCTACAATATCAGATAAAGAATTCTCAATCCATCACATCAGAAAGAAATGAGGGATCGTCCATGCCGCCCAGAGGACACAGCTCCAGCTCCCACTCGTCCAGCTCCCGTTCCTCCAGCTCCCGCTCTTCCAGCTCCCGTTCCTCCAGCTCCCACTCGTCCAGTTCCCGCTCGTCCAGTTCCGGCAGCCGGTCCTCCTATTCCCGCGGTCCCAGTTCGCATTCTTCCTCCAGCCACAGCAGCCGGCCTTCTGCCTTTGGGAACTCCTATTCCCGCGCCAACCAGCCAGCCCCGCCCTCCGCGCCAAAACGCAACCGGGTCAATCAGCCTTCGGGATTCCAAATCATCGGAAACAGAAGACCTTCCTATTTCTACGGCCGCAGGCATGAGTATATCTATTACCCGATCGCCTGGACAGACACGATGACCGGTACCAGATATGAACAGGGCTACTATGATGAAAACGGCCAGCGGTACGATAACGTGGCTTTTGAAAAGGACGGGAAATATGAGAACGTGCTCTGTCACTGCCCTTACTGCGGACAGGACTCCATTCTGAACCTGGACGCGGAGACTGTCGCGGCGCGGAGTCTGCAATGCCCCCACTGCAGCGGTCCGATGGAGATCAAGTCCCAGCTTGATGAGGCAATCAACAGCAGCACCGGCAGCAGCTATTCCGGAAGCAGCTATTCCGAAGCTGTCAGAAGTTCCCGGAAGAAGAGGCGCGGCTGGCTGATCGCGCTGATCATCTTCGCTGTTCTGTGGCTGATCGGCAGCTGCAGTGAATCGCGAAGCGAGCAGCTGATCTCTCACGAAGATTATAATGCTCCCGCACAGCAGGTGACTGTTCTTGATAACGATTACGCTTCCAATCTGGAGCTTTTCGGGGAGGTCGTCTCCCTTGTCTCCTCTGACGGAACCGCGTACACCATTGCTTCCGAAGGACAGGCTGCGGATCGGCAGATGACCTGGGATGACAGTTTCGACAGCTACTACGAGCCTGAGTCGGAATGCTGGCTCTGGTACAACTCGGATGTGGATCCCGGCATCTGGCAATACTGGTATGAAGGCATCTCCTCCGACTACGGCGACTATGGGTGGATGGAGCACGAATCCACAGGCTGGTATATCGAAACATCCGACGGAAACTGGATTCCGCTTCCCTCCGACTACAGCACGGACGGGCTGTGGTATATCGCGGGCTGAACCGAATCCAACCGAAAAACGAACCCGGAGGGTCTGATCACTGTTCAGATCCCCCGGGCTTTTTTTGCTTATATTTTCTTCTGCTGCTGTCTTTTCTATCTGACTTTGTCTGTCAGGCCGATTGACAGCTCCTTCTGCCGGATGCTCATCCCAGATAGGACATCAGAATTTCCGCCAGTTCTCCTCTGGTAACGATTCCCTCAATTGTAATCGGATCCGGAGCAGTCTCATCCGCGACAGCCTCGCTGAAGTTTGACAGGATCTCATCCGCATCAGAACCTCTTAACTCTGTATCCGGAGTCAGCGCGGCAGAAACAATCCCATAAGACTGAAGGAATTCCACCGCTTCCTCCGGAGCGTGACTCTCTCCTCCAACCAGAAGATACAGCGCCGCAGAGAAATCCCCGACTGTTGCCGGTTCTTCCACGCCGAAATTCTCTTCCTCAAGAGGCAGCATCAGCCCGTTTTCAAAGACAAAGCGTACCGCCTCATACTGCGGATGGTCCTCCGGCACGTCCTGCAGCGCAATTGCCGTCAGATCCTCCGCACCAAAGGGATTCAGGATAACATCATACCGGTCCGCTTCCGCGGCAATCGCTGTCGCACCACCTGCTGTGAAGCGCACGCCATCTTCGGTCAGTTTCGCACAGACTGCGCCGTAATCGGCAAAAAGCTCCGGCGTCAGGGTTTTCAGGTCGCGCATGTACTGCAGGTCGGCATCGACCGGGTCTCCGGTCAGCACATTCAGAGCAGTGGTCATGCCGCCTGAAAGCTCTCCTTCCGGCATGGCATAATTCGAGTAAGCGGAAAGAATATATCCGTCCAGATCCTCCTGCGTGACCTCGAGATTCTCAATAAACGCAGGCATCGCCTCATAGACCGCGAAGGTCTCGGCAATGTTGGGGTCACGGTAGGAAACCATATAGATCCCATAGTCCTCTATGAAGCTCGCCATCACACCATAGGCGCCGTATCCGTCACGGAGACTGGGATACAGATAAGCGTCACTCAGCAAGGCGGAAACCGCATCCATCTCTCCGGAGAAGTTCTCGAGGCCGAGCGTTGCGTAATCCGAAACCATGCCGTTATACTGTACCGTGCTGTCGACGACCAGCGCTTCATTTGCCGCGGGGGCCGGCAGGTCATACTCGACCGGCACCACCGGCTCTGTATCCAGGCGCGCCATGAAGCCGTCCACCAGGTCCGCATTCAGAGCAATTCCGTCCTCGCTGCCGACATAAACCGCCACAGCGTTGGTACGGTTGCGGAAGTATTCCTGAACGGACTGCAGCTTCGCGGCAACCTGTGCCGGGTCGGACGCGGCAAGCTGTTCAGCCTGTTCCAGGAAGGCGTAGTATTCCAGCCCATTTATATAGCTGTAGTAACGGTAGAGCGGCGCGTAGTAACCAAGCGCGCGATTCAGCATCGTGCTGTATGGCGCCGAGACAATACTGCTCTTCAGGGAAGCCTTCTCTCTGCTGATCAGGCCAAGAACGGTATCGGCGTCTGAAAAGTCTGTCTCAAAGAGGACTTCATACATCAGGTCATAGCCTGCTGCCAGATCTTCCTCCGCGGAAAGCCATCCGGCGCGCAGCCGGGGGATGAAGCCCCCGTTCTCCCGGTCTTCTGCCAGCGAGAGGCGAATATCACAGCCATAGAGCAGGCGCGTTGTCCGAACCGCGAGCGTCTCACGATCCGTCTCAGCAGTATCCAGATTTCCTACCAGGGAAGTGTACAGGGAGAACCAATGCAGATCCTCCTGCGCAATTCCGGAAGCATCGAAAAAGAGACCTGTCTGCCCGACCCCGTCAACTTCCGCCGTCACATCGATCCGGCGAACACCATCGTCCCCGATCACATCCGTATACGGGAAGCTGCGAATCTCTTCCGGCAGTGTTTCTACTGTTTCCGCCTGGAGCTGTGCCACGAACTGAGCGGCATCGTCCTCTGTCTCTTCCGCATTGCTGGCGGCGACAATCGCCTGGATTTCTTCCTCGCTCATTGCCGCCTTCACATCCGCAAGGCGCTCCGCTTCGGCTGCATCCAGCTTTTCACGCAGCCCCGCTTCCGGATAAGTCAGAGTCGTGGCAGTAACGGCATCCTCAAGCAGCCAGTCGGAAATCGCCTCGCGGTATCTTCCTTCACTGTACCAGTCGCCGATCTTCTCCATGCCGTCCACATAAGCGGTAAAACCGAAGGGATCACCCGATGAGGCATAGTAAGACGCCAGGTTTTCAATAATCTCCACACCATATCCGCTCTGCTCCGGAAGCAGACGCAGCGTCATCAGAAGATTGGCCGAAACACTGTCAACGAGCTCTTCACTGAAGTCCTTTTCTGCCAGTTCCTTCAGCACCTCGTCCACGGTGGCACGGAAGGTGTCGGCGTCATCCGGATTCAGGTCAAAGCCATAGAAGACAATCGCGTCATCCGGCGCGTCAATCTCGATATAGGAACCGAAATCGCCCTGCGGCAGCACTGTCCTCAGCTTCTGCATCAGCGGAGACGCGTCAGCTCCCAGCAGATCCGTCAGCGTATTCATGAGCGTTTCCTCTTCGGGATCCTCACTCAGGCCCGGGCAGAGAAAAGCATAAAACACCGCAGAGGTGTTCTCGGTATTCGAACCGGTCTCCACAGGGAAAGCGAAGGACGCTGCCACCGATTCCTGCAGCGGTTCGTAGTCTGTGTCCTCGAAGCTGAACTCCCGCTTTTCATACGGGGAAAAGGCTTCATCCAGCAAGCGAAGGAAAGCGGTATAGTCCTCAAAACTGCCATAGAGATAGGCGATGCAGTTTGAGGGGTGGTAATACAGGTCATGGTAGGCCCGCAGACTCTCAAAGGTCATTTCCGGAATGTTTTCCGGCAATCCGCCGTGCTCATTCCCGATCACGGAACCGGGGAACGCGCAGCGATAGGCATTCATATAGGCTGTCGAAGTCAGATCCATCACACCGAGCATCTCGGAATAGACGGTTCCTTCGATGGTCAGCGGATCCTCCGGTGTATTCATGCGGTAGCGCCATGCTTCTTCCCGGAAGATGCTCTCATCCTCCAGCACCATGGGGTGCAGGCAGCTGTCCGTATAATAATCGGCATACTTCAGCAGCTGGGCTTCCGAAAGACTTGCCACCGGATAGGTGGTCAAAAGCGCCTGGGTCTGGGCGTTCATATAGGTGTTGTATGTCTGATAGGACAAATTGAAAAAAAGCGACTTGGACGGGTACTTTTCTGAGCCATCCAGCGTGGAATGCTCAAACACATGCGGGAGTCCCGTATTGTCAATCGCGCGGGTAAAGAAAGTCAGATCAAAAACCCGGTCTGTATCGCTGTTGGCGATGTAAAGCAGCTCCGCGCCGGTTTTCTCATGTTCGAAAAACACCAGCTGTCCTCCGACCAGTGGAAAATCGCGTACTTCCTTTACCGCAAAGCCTTCTACAACATCCCCGACCGCAGGAAGTTCCTGCTCCTCAGCCAGCTCCCCGGACTGCTCTTCCACAGCTGTATCAGGCGTGTTTTCCGGCTCGGACCTCTCTTCCGGCATTTCCCGTGTCGTTCCGGTGTCTGTCTGCCCGCCGCAGGCGGCCAGTGAGAAGAGCATCGCCAAAGCAAGAATCCAAGCGAACAGTTTCTTCATCTTCATTCCTCCATCCCTTTCGTCTGACTTCCGCCGGTGCGAGCGGTTCAGCCGTCATTGTGCGGCTATTATACCAAATTTCCGCTCCGGAAGCAATGGAGAAACGCTTAAGACTGCCCTGCGCTTCTTATTCTGCCTCTCTGTTCATCACACGCCAGAGCGTCGCGCGGCTGATGCCCAATCTGCGCGCTGTCCGACTGCGGTTCATGTTTTCTTCCGCGAGCACACGCAGCACGACCCGCCTGCTGATATCCTCCAGGGTTCCGCTGAGACTGATGCTCTCCTGACTCTCCGGATAAAAGCTGATCTTCGCCTTTTCCGACTCCAGCACGGTCTGAATCTGCTCACCGGAGATGGTTTCCCTGCCGTCCGCGATCAGCTGGGTCATGACGCGGTACAACTGCTGGTAATTCCTCGGCCAGGAAAATTCCGTGAGGAGGCGCAGGCCATTTTCCTCAATCCGGGGAGCACGGATCCCCATATCCGCACAGACCGCGGTCACGCAATTTTCAATGACGGACTTAATCGCTTCTCCCCGTTTGCGCAAAGGCGGAAGGTTCATCACGACACAGTAAAGTCTGTCCCGCAGAAGCTTGATCACCGCGTTCTCCCGCGCAGGATATACACCGGCCGTAATGACAAAGACCATCCGGAGCTGGCGACTGATATCTGACGACTGCAGGAAGTCGATCAGGTCTTCAAGCTCCCTGTCCGCCGTTTCCATAACCTGGTCAAACAGCACGGTGCTGCCTGTCTGGAAGGAAAGAAGTCCGGAATTCCCCAGAAGCTTGCTCCAGCCCTTCGCGGTCACAGCAGAGCAGTCAATGATGCAGCAGTCCCGCTCCGAGAGAAGGCCATTCATCGCGATATACCCTGCTACCGATTTCGCGAGCGTTCCCCTTTCCCCGGTGACAATCGTCGGAAGTCCCGACTGCGCGATTTTTTCCGCCTGTTCCATAATTCTGGAACCTGGCTCGCCATAATGGCGGGACACGCGCATCATGTCAGCTTCAGAAGAATCATAAAAGCGAACTCCGGGGGTGCTGACCGGAAGGCGCTGACCTTTCCCGCAATACCGGAAGGCAGCGCAGGCTTCTCCTTCGTAGGAAATCGCATTTGCCTCGATCGCATATTCGGTATTGCCAGCGGGTCTTGATACCTGAATTTTCCCATCGTTCAGCACAGCCGGGACCATCCTGCACAGGACTTTTCGCAGGGCAGGAGGAATGGAAGGATTCGGCGAGGCAAAGAGGGTCTGTCCTCCCGCGTTCAAAACGGCAAGGTTTTCCCCTTTTGCCAACAGTTCCGCTTCATAAATGGCCGCCGCCAGCTTGGCGCGTCCATGGCTTGAATAATACAGGACAGCCTTATTCAGTGCCGCTGTAATCCCCTTGGCCCCCGAAGTGATCAGCACAGCAGACAGGTCCAGTTCTGACGCTGCCTCCATGCCCACCATGTCACACAGGAACAGTTCGATCCCTTCCTCTGCCATGTGCCGCAGCAGCGGTTTTGCTTCAGAGGCTTTGTGAATTGTCGCGGTCTCCACCGCAATCCCGAGAATATCACACAGAGAGGCCGCGGCCTCAACAATGCTCGGGAAGCCCATTATGGCGATTCTCTTGCCGCTTCCGGAGACTGCCGCAAGTGCGCTGCGAATATCATAAGGTGTCAGCTCAATCTCGATTACGGGAATTCTCGCATACTCCTGGATCATCTCGGCGGTGCCGCCTCTGGAGATAATCACATCAAAGCTGCTCTGGTCGCAGTGTCGGACATAGGATACCGCCTGTTCAGAGTATGATACCACCGTAGTAAGGTCGATATCATCGCGCGCAGCCACGATCGAGTCAAGAACGATCTTCATATTCTCATATGGTACAACCGCGAGCACTTTCACTTTTTCCAATTGCAACATCTCCGTTTTGTTTCAGATATAAACGTCTCAAATAGAGTCATCATCCCGTTGTATTCTACAGAATCTTCCGATATGACAATACAGCGTTTTTCAAATAGTATCACACACGCCTATTTTTACAATCATAAAATCATATATAGTTGTCTTAAAAATAAACAATTTGCATCTTTGTTTATACCCGCGGCGCCTCGACAGCAAGATTTGAATCATTATTCATAATGATCAGCTCCTGCCATAGAATGAATCTACAGCAGGAGCTGAATGATTTCTCTGTATATACCGGGAAACGGCAGCCTCTCTCTTTGGAAGATAGGGCACTGATTTGTTATACCGCTGTCAGAATGTGCATATTCCGCAATGACGGATCCTGAACATGGTCGTTTACGGCATAAGCCTGACGCTCCAGTTCACTGCCGGAAAGAGCAGTCAGGTTCTGTTCCCGCAGGGTGTTCGCAATCTCTGTCGCAAGCGTTTCGATCCGAGCTTCCTTCTCTGTCTGCAGCTCCGGACTGTTATCCGAGGTAATCAGAAACTCCAAAGGTTCCGCGGCACCGCTGAGGAGAGGGAGCGAGCGCAGTGCCCGAAAGCCCCATTTATAATAAGGCTGATACTGTCGGTTCAGCAGAAACACGACAGACATACAGCTCTTCACGAATTCGAAGACCGCCATCTGTGCGGCGGCGGATTCCCCATGGCAAAGGCAGCGCCGGTAGTTGTACTGGCCCGCCTGTGCCATCAGGAGAAGATGGCCTGCCAGACGCTTCCTGCGTACGTCCTCCGGGAAGAAGGAGAGATTCTCGCGAATTCTGCTGACTTCACCCCAATTGTCAAAAAAGAGTCTGCCATTGGTCGCTTCCGCCAGCGCCTGCTCCGGGATCGTCAGCCACTGCTGCAGATCCAGATTTCCGTCGGAAGTGCCGACGGTTTTGAGAAAGAATTCCTCTGTCCGCAGGACACCGTGCCGTGCCCCTCCCACGGGCAGCATCAGCGAACGCCGGAAGCCGCGAAAGCTCTTCGGCAGCTTCGCGTAGGCCCGCTCCAGAAGAAAGGCGCTCCGGCGGTCCACAATCTCCTCTCCGGGCAGAAACAGGCAAAAACAGGGTTCAAAATCGTGATCCTGCGAAATGCTGTCATCAAAACCAAAGCACTCCGAGCCGCTGCCAAAAAAGCCGGCCGCCAGATAGGGAAGCAGATCCGGGAACTGTTCTTCGAGCATCGGCTTCCCGCATTCTTCATAGAAAGCCTGTGCCAGTTCAAGCCCGTTCATAGATTTCCTTTGCTTCCTTCCGAAGCCTTTCCGCTACCGTAAAATACCCGTACCAGTCAAAACTCGGCGCGCATTTCTCGCAGACGAAGGCATAGTATCCGTCATGCGGGGCCGAGTCGTCCTGAAGCAGGGCATCCGCCTGATCCAGCAGTGCAAAAACACGGGATTCTCCCTGCTCCATCCCCTGCTCCGCGACAACCGCGTCCGCCATGTTCAGGCAGGTAATCGCCTGTTCCAGAACCCCTCCCGGTACTTTCGCCATCTGCTGCATCGCCTTTTCGTAGTATTGAAAGGCATCCGTATAGCGTCCGAGCGTCTGGAAAGCGAGAGCCATGTTGTTGTACAGTCCGCCAAGAAGGTGAGGCTGCACAGCGGAAGCCGACTCATAAACTGCTCTGGCTCTGTCAAAGAGCGCGAGCGCCTCTTCCTGCTCACCGAAAGCACTGTGGGCCGTCGCGCAGTTGACATAGGTCGTTCCGGCACTGATGCTGTCCTCGAAATCCATCTCTTCCAGCAGTTTCAGTGCTCTCCCGCAGTATTCAAACGCCTTGTCCCTCTGTCCTGTCTTCCGGAAATGGCCAATCAGCTCGTTGCAGACCAGCAGCAGACCCCGCTGATCGTTTCCCCTTTCCGCCTCCTGTTCCCAGTAGAGCAAATGCCGCTCCGCGCCTTCGTAGTCGCGCCGGCTCATATAGCTGTCCAGCTTATCCAATATCCGTTTCTGCGGTACCGGGGTCACATTGGAAGGCTTCCCGGGAGAGCCCATACAGAGCGGGCAATCCGGCTCGAGATAGTCTTCCGGACGGAGAGCGTTCAGATCCCGTATTCTGTTTTTTTCATTCTTTAAAGATTCCATTCCCTCACCTGCATGCACGATACCTCTGATCGCAGTTTCAATTCCTCATTCACTATTCAACGCAGTTCCGATTCCCAGTCCCATTGAAGTCACCGATCGGAGTCGAAGCCATACACGGCGCAGCCGCACCGTCCGGATTGCTTTACACGGTAGAGTGCCGTATCCGCATCCTTGAAGAGATCTCCGGAAGGATTCTCACGATCGGAAAAAGCAACACCGACGCTCAGCGAGACCGGCGGCAGGCCGTCTTCCGGCGTCTGGAGCAGTTCATTCGTGTGGGCGATCTTGTTCAGAACCAGCTGCCGCATGGAAGAGTTCGCGCGCGTCATCACGATGGCGAATTCGTCCCCGCCCAAGCGGCAGACTGCGTCGACGGAACGGAAGCTCTGCATCAGCACGTCCGCCACCCGCTTCAGGATTCGATCTCCCGTGTCATGTCCGTAGGTGTCATTGATGGATTTGAACTCATCCACGTCCGCAATCATCAGCGCCAGGTGCTCCTGGTCCGCCATGCCCATAAAGAGATCATAACCGCTGCGGTTCAGCAGCCCCGTCAGGGGATCATGGGAAGCCTCATAGCTCAGTTTGCGGTTCGCACGCTGACTCTCTCTCAAAAAGTCATTATACGTCTGAGTAACAAAACGAAGCTCCGCAGCGCCGGCAGACGGTACTTCCTTCTCCTCGCGCATCAGCTCCACCATCTGTGTCAGCGGAATCCAGATCTGCGTCATGATGAAGATGACCTCACCAAGTACGGCAGCTACCAGGATAACCAGGAGGATGCTCTGAAGCAGGAGGAAGCGCGACATATTGTTCCTGGTCGCGAGCACCTGCTGCCGCGAGGTTTCAATCAGCTGGTCGGCGCACTGGGAAACACTTTCCCGGATTCTTTCCTTATAGGCATTGTAGCTGTCTCCGAAAGCCAGAGCCTCCGCTGCGGCCTTCTGCCTGTCCGGGCTCAGCGCGAGCTCTCCGGGGCTGAGAACAACAGCCGAGACTTTTGCCGGAACCGATTCATCCGGATAGCCAAAGGCAAGCTGCGTCAGCCGCATCGCGTGATATTCCAGCTCCATCAGTTCGTTGGAATAGTCCAGAGCAGTTGAAAGGCTGCCATACGCGCCGCTCTCATTGCCCTCCAGCAGCTCTTCCAGATTCTCCAGTGCCTTATCCCGCCGTTTGGTCACATTCGCCTCTTCAAAGAAATTCTCCAGGTGCTGCAGATCTCCCGTGACGACGAACAAGCGGACGCTTTCCGTCAGGTAATCGGAACCTGCCTCGAGGTCGTTGGCCGAGTTTTCCGCCAGCAGGTATCGGCTGCTGGCCTCTTCCATTTGCCGGTATCCCCGGTTGATCATGATATCGGATACCGCCAGCGCTGCTACGATAAGGATTGCGAGGGCTACAAAGATGTAGTTTGTAATACTGAGGCGAACCGCACGCCGTTCCTTGGGCGTTGCCGCCGCGGGCGCTGCCGGCTCTTCGGCAAGCGGTTTCTGCTCCGGCTTCAACGCTTCCGGATGCAGATCTCTCCGGAGAGTCAGAAAGGGTTCGAACTCCGCCGCCGGTAAGGGTTTTGAGAAATAATACCCCTGCGCGATATCACAGCCCAGATCCTTCAGCGCAACCATCTGCTCTTCCGTCTCAACGCCCTCAGCAATAACCGGAACCGAGAGATGGTCGGCAATATCGATGATCACCTCCAGCATGCGGGTATCCTGCTGATCCTGGAACGCGCTCCGGACGAACATCATATCGAGTTTCAGCGCGTCGATGGGCAGTGTGGAGATCATATTCAGGGATGAGTATCCCGTACCGAAGTCATCCATTTCGATTTTGAAGCCCATTTCCCGCAATCTGTTTACAGTTTCAATAATCTGTTCGGAATCCTGCGTATAAGCGGACTCCGTAATCTCCAGAATCAGTTTGGAAGGCTCCAGTTCGTTTTCCCGGAGAATCTGCTCCAGTTTTTCAGGCAGAGCAGGATCATACATGTCAACCCGGGACACGTTGACAGAAACAGGAATACTGAAGCCCAGACACTCTTTCCACTCCCGAATCTGTCTGGCCGTTTCGCTCCAGACAAAATGATCCAGTTCCCGAATCAGTCCGTTATCTTCAAAAAGCGGGATGAAAATCCCCGGGCTGATCAGTCCCCTTTCCGGGTGCTGCCAGCGAACCAGCGCCTCTGCGCCGCACAGGGCTGCCACTTTGGGGCGAATATCAAACTTTGGCTGATAATAGACCTTGAACTGCTTCTCCTGAATAGCCTGCTGGAAATCGTCAATCAGCTGTTCGGCATACAGCTCCCGCTCATGCATCGTCCTGTCATAGATTCCAATTGTTTTTGTAAAGCTGTTGCGTACCATATCCGCCGCAATCTTCGCCCGGTCAAAGCGGCGCTCAACATCCAGTGTCTTATCCGCATTGGCATAGACGCCGAGGCGCAGGCGAACCCGGCTGTTGACAGCCTCATCACCGGCAAGTCCGATGGTGGCATTGTCCAGGATGGCTTTATAGTCCTTCCCGTGCGGGCAGTAAACCAAAAAAGTGTCCGCTTCACGCCGGCAGACAATTCCACCGGTATCGGCAACCACCTCGCGAATGCGCTCCCCGATCCGACGGAGCACTTCATCCCCGTAAGAAGTACCGAAGCGCTCATTGATCATATGGAAGTGGTTAATATCCACGACCATGGCATCCATTTCCAGCTCTTTATGATGCTGGTCGAACTGTTCGGCATAGCGGTAGAAGTACTCCCGATTGTACAGCCCAGTCAGGGGATCCCGCTCGGTGGACTGGATAATATCACGGTCTTCGCTCAGCTCAATCGCCCGGAGAATACGCGCCTGAATAATCCCCGCCTGCGGATAGGGTTTGGGGATATAGTCGATCGCGCCGAGACTCAGGCTTTCCACCTCGGCACTCTGGTCCGCGGTGAGGACAATCACCGGCAGATTCTTCAGCGCCGGATCCGCCTTCAGTTCACGCAGGACCTCCATCCCCGGCTTGACCGGCATCATCAGGTCCAGCAGCAGCAGAGACAGTTCGTCCCGATGGCTGTAGACCTGGTCGAGTGTCTCCTGCCCGTCGGCGGCATAGATTACTTCATAATCGTTCTCAAGAATGATTCCCAGAAGCTCACGATTGACAAACTCATCGTCCGCAACGAGGATCAGTCGTTTTCCATTTGCAGAGTGGAATTTCTCATGGCTTTTCAGCATTCGGTTTTCCTCCATCCTGTCTGGCTAAAATCAGCACCCGAACTGCAGGGTATCATCGCCGGATCAGTTCCTCCAGCGTAGCAAAAAGATTTTCCGGTTCCACCGGTTTGGAGAGATGGGCGTTCAGTCCGGCCTGCATACTGCGCTGTACGTCCTCGTCAAAGGCGTTTGCCGTAAGCGCGATGATGGGGATCCTCCGCGAATCCGCACGGTTCCGGGCCCGGATGGTTTTGGTTGCCTCCAGACCATCCATTACCGGCATGCGCATATCCATCAGAATTGCGTCATAGTATCCCACTTCCTGTTCATCGTATTTTTCTACCGCAACCTGTCCGTTCTGGGCGTAATCCACTTCCATTTCCCGCATGGAAAGAAGCATCATAATGATTTCAGCATTGATGTCCACGTCTTCCGCGAGCAGAATCCGTTTCCCCTTCAGGTCCGTCTTCGCATTCCTGCCGAGCTCGTTCTTCTTTCGGAAAGCCTCCCGGAATTCATCCATCACCGTCGCAGCAAACAGCGGTTTCGGAGCAAAGGTATCCACGCCGGCATTTTTTGCCTCTTCCGCCACATCATCCCAGTTATATGAGGTCAGGATAATAATCGCGGATTCATAGCCGACGACATTCCGAATCTGTCTGGTGGTTTCAATGCCGTCCATCTCCGGCATTCTCCAGTCTACAAGGATCAGATGGTATGGCTCCATCCTGGCATGGCGGAGTTTGACCATCTCCAGCCCTTCCGCTCCGGACAGTGCGATATCGCAGCTGATTCCGACCTGGTTCAGCACCAGTTTCGCGTGTTCGCAGGCCACAGGGTCATCATCAATGACGAGAACTGCCATCTCATGGGGATGCATAGCATTGTCACTGTCTCCCTGGTTTTTACGGTCCGATATGCCAAGTGTCACCGCAACGGTAAAGGTGGAACCCTTGCCTTTTTCACTCTCGACCTCTATATTGCCATTCATCAATTCAACAATGCTCTTCGTAATTGGCATACCGAGGCCGGTGCTGCCGTATTTGCTGGTTGTTGAGGAGTCCTCCTGGCTGAAGGTATCAAAGAGTCTGGGGAGATAATCCCGACTCATGCCGATCCCGGTATCCCGGATGGTAAAGCGGAGCGTAGCCTTGTCGTCAAACCTTGCAGTCTCTTCAATCAGGAAGCTGATTTTCCCGCCGGGCGGGGTAAACTTGACCGCATTGCCGAGGATATTGATCATCACCTGTCGGAGCTTCATATCGTCGCCGATATAATAATCCTGTACATGGCCTTTGATTCTGCACTCGTACTCCAGCCCCTTCTCCCGGCACTGGCCCTGGATCATTGTGTTCACCTGTTCCAGTGCTTTGGCAAAGGAGAATTCTTCGTTGTTGATCGTCATGCGTCCGGATTCGATTCTGGACATGTCAAGAATGTCGTTGATGATCCCAAGCAGATGCTTTGCAGAGTCTCCGATCTTCACAAGGTATCCACGTGTTTCCTCCGAAAGATCGGGGCTGTTCAGCGCGATATTATCCAGTCCGATAATGGCGTTCATCGGTGTACGGATTTCATGACTCATATTGGACAGAAACGCGGTTTTTGCCCGGTTGGCATCCTCTGCCGCCTCCAGCGCATTGCGCAGCGCCTCATTCCTTGCCAAAGTCTCACGCATTTCCTGATCGATATCCGTGAAGCCCACGCCGACGGCATGGACAAAATGGTCCTCGCGGTCTTCCGGGCGCCGGACACCGGCCATGCGGAGCATCTCATAGGACTCTTCTCCGTCCCGAACCCGCAGGTAACGGTAAGTAATAATCAGTTCCTTTGCAAGCCTTTGGCGGATGTTATCCGGATCGATAAACCGCAGGAACCCCTCGCGGTAAGGCTCCGCGACCTGGTTCTGCGCATAGGCGGCAAAGGTTTCGTAAAAGGGGAAATGCTCTCCCACAGAAACCGCATCCTTGAAAGACCGGTCGGTCCGATAACAGATCCCCTCATCCGTATCCAGCGTCACATAGTAAACACAGCGGTAATCGGATGCCATGGCTGTGATCATCTGCGACTGCTGCTCGCTCTCCTTCTGCTGCTCCAGCAGTTCCTCCTGCAGCCGGATCTTCTCCGCGAGCTCCTGCTGTCTGGCCTCTGCGGCCTTGATCCTGGTCATTTCCGTCACATCGACGCACATACCGAGGGTACAGAGCCGCCCGGCACCATCTGTAAACTTCATCTTTGTCGTCTGGAGATTCCGGAAAACGGTCCCGGTTGCATCCGCTACATCTTCAAAGAAGATATACGGCTCATCCATCGCCAGCGCTTTCCGGTCACTCTCCACGAAATGGTCCGCGGTATCTTTATCAAAAATCTCATGATCCGTCAGGCCAATCACGCCCTCCGGTGTCTCTTTTCCCGCATACTCGGCAAAAGCCTGATTGCAGGCGAGGTACTGTCCGGTTTCCGCGTCTTTGGAAAAGCTCATCGCCGGCATATTCGACAGGAGCGAAGCAACCGAGCCCATCAGGCCGGCAAGCTTTGCCGCAGACTCGACCTCTTCCATCAGGCGACGGTTTTCTTCTTCCGCACGCTTTGCCTCCTGCAGAGCCTTTTGAACGCGCTGACCTTCCCGCACATCGTCATCCACATCCTTAAAGCCGCAGACAACGCCCATTTTCCCGCCCGGCATGTTCACGCGGGCGAACTCAATGCGGAAGTAGCGCTCGCTCCCGTCATTCATGGTGCGGAGATAATTGATATTAAACTGCGGCTTCTCTTCCAGTCGCCGCACAATGTTCGCTAGGGCCAGCTCTTCATTCAGGCGTGCCTGATCCGAAGGCGCAACGGTCGTGCGGATATAGTATTCTTTAGCCTGGGAATACTTCATCTGGGTGAGCGCATCGCGGATTGGCGCGGCGTGAGGGGTTTCCCCGGCCACGTCGCCGCGATAAAGGGAAAAGCTTTCCGTCTCCACGTCGTTGATCAGCCAGACCGTATGATAGGACTCACTGAGCGCCTCAATGACCGCCTGCCGGACCGCCATGTCGGATTCCATCCGCTCGCGTTTCCCGGTAATATCGGAGATGAAGACATAATAGATCCCGCCGTAAGCCTCTGTCTCCGTATAGTGGCCGTAATCATCCACCCAGCGAACGGCTCCGTCTTTGCGGACGACACGGTACTCCACGTAATCCATGCCGTCTTCGCCAGTATCGATCTGATCCACAATCGACTGGGATATCACCGCATAATCTTCCGGATGTACCATGCCCCGGAACGTAAAACCGGTCAGGGATTTGAATTCTTCGAGACTTGCGCAGCCGAAGATGTCCAGGACCACCTTGTTGACATACAACAGTTCTTCGTCTCCGCCGGCCCGGTAGATAAAAAAGCCTCCCGGCATATGGCTGCCGATCTCTTCCACGACAGGCAGCGTCTCTGCATTCAGTTCAAACTGCTTTCCAAACATCTCTTATCCTCCTGCGTCTTCCCATTCCCTTATTCCGTGATCAGGCTCTCCAGTGTCTCATAGAGCACTTCCGGCTGAACCGGCTTTGAGAGATGAGCATTCAGCCCTGCCTGCATGCTGCGCTGCACGTCTTCATCAAAGGCATTGGCCGTCAGCGCAATAATCGGGATTGTTTTCGCATCCTCCCTGTCCATCGCCCGGATCTGCCGTGTCGCTTCCAGTCCGTCCATCTCCGGCATGCGCATATCCATCAGGACCGCCGCGTAGTACCCGGCGGGGTGTTCCGAAAACAGTTCCACCGCCCGTCTGCCGTTGACAGCGAGGTCTGCCTGTATCTCTCTTGCCTGCAGAATCATCATCATGATTTCGGCATTGATCTGCACGTCCTCCGCCAGCAGAATCCGTCTGCCTTTCAGCTCTGCTCTGTTTTCCGCCTGCCTGTTCAGAATACCTTTTCTGCTCATCGCCGAGCGGAACTCCTCCATGACCGTAGCCGCGAAGAGAGGCTTCGGCAGGAAGCTGTCCACCCCCGCCTCGAGTGCTTCCTCGAGCACATCATCCCAGCGGTAAGCCGTCAGGATAATGATGGCGGATTCATGGCCGACAATGCTGCGAATCTGACGGGTGGTTTCCACGCCGTCCATCTCCGGCATCTTCCAGTCCACCAGAATCAGGTTATAGGGATCCATCCTCGTATGACGCAGCTGAACCATCTCGACCGCATCCCTGCCGGACGTGGCGATTTCCGACGCGATACCGACTTTCTCCAGGACGAGTCGGGCATGCTCGCAGGCGACCGGGTCATCATCGACAATCAGCACGCTCATCTCCTGCGGGCTGAGATCATCGTCGCGCGGGTCATCCTCTCTCCGCTCGGAATCCATTAGGGTTACTGTCACGGTAAAGACAGAGCCTTTTCCTTTTTCGCTCTCCACCTGAATGGTACCGTTCATCATTTCCACAATGTTTTTGGTAATCGCCAGGCCGAGTCCGGAGCTGCCATACTTGTTTGTGGTAGACGAATCCTCCTGCGCGAAAGCGTCGAAGATATGCGGAAGGAAGTCCGGACTCATACCGATGCCGGTGTCCGAGACAACGAACCGGAGCGTTGACTGCCCGTCATACTGTGCCGTCCGCTCCACGGCAAGTTCCACATTCCCGCCTTCGGGCGTAAACTTCACCGCGTTACTCAGGATATTCACCAGCACCTGGCGCAGTTTCATATTGTCGCCGATATAGCAGTCGTCAATCTCGCTGTTGATGTGGCACTGGTAGTCCAGATTCTTCTCCGCGCATTGGCCGCTGACCAGTGTATTGATCGCCTCCAGCAGCTTCTGGATGGAAAACTCTTCATTTCTCAGCGTCATCCGTCCGGATTCAATGCGGGACATATCCAGAATATCATTGATCAGGTTCAACAGATGTTCCGCCGAACTGCCGATCTTCGTCAGATACTCTTTTGTTTTCTCCGGTGTTTCCGGGTCGTTCAGCGCAATACTGTCAAGCCCGATAATGGCGTTCATCGGGGTACGGATTTCATGGCTCATATTGGACAGGAATGCCGTCTTCGCTCTGTTGGCCTGTTCCGCCTGCGCCAGCGCGTCACTGAGCGCCTGCTGCTGAGCCCGTGTCTTCCGCGTCTCCAGATCCACATCGGTAAAACAGGCGCCGACATTGTTAATCTCGGCGACATCCGCTTCGCAGGGCTGATGGACGCCAGCAAAACGCACCATTTCGTAGGATTCCTTTCCATGGCGGAACACCTTGTAAGTATAGGAGATGACACGGCTGGTCTTCAGGCCTTCCCGGATGGAGTCCGGCTGGATAAAACGGAGGAACTCTTCCCGGTACTGATCCGTAATATAACGGTTAGCATAGGAAGTCACCGCTTCCAGATACGGAAAGCGATCACCGACCTTGAATCCGTCATCCACATCCGAGTGTGATTGATAACAGATGCCGGCATTCTTATCCAGCTCCAGATAGTAGACGCTCCAGTAATCCGCCGCCAGCGCCGTGATCATCCGATCCTGCTGTTCGCTCTGCTTCTCTTCCCTGAGCAGCTGTTCCTGAAGCTGAAGCCGATGTTCCAGCTCCTCCTGCTTGACGCGGCTTTCCGCATCCGCGGTCTCTTTTTCCAGCAGGAGCTGCGCGTTTTTTCGATTCTGAAAAATGGTATAGGCAAAAACGGCAATCAGGGCAGCCACTGTCAGAACGGACTGCAGGACCCCACGCCAGATGATGCCGCGCGTGATCGTGCTGATCTCCTCGGTGATAACGCTCTCCCGAATCAGATAGGTCAGCATCCAGTCCGTTCCCTGCACCGGGACATAGCTGAGGGTCTCCCGAATTCCGTTATAGGTAAAGGATACTTCCCTGCTGTTTCCATTCCGGAAATCGTCGAGAAGTTGTTCATAGGAATATCCCTTTTCAAAGACTGCCTGTTTCATCGCCTCCAGCAGATTATCTTCTACCGCCAGACCGCCAAGAACCGTGTTGCTCAGCGCGATGCCGTCACAGGTATAGATGTTGCAGAATGTTGCCCCGTCTTCCTGCGACTGCATAGAGAGTCCGGACAGCATTTCCCGCATGTCGATCTCCGCGAAGCAGGCAACCAGCGTCTCCCCCGCATAGTTGATCGGCTCGACGGGAATTGCGATAATCACCTTTTTCTCCGCACTCTCCAGATCCCGAATGGAGATATCCGGCTCGGAGATCGTGCGGTAGTCAAAGTGATACTGTTCAATACCATGCTTCAGACCGGAAGAAGTGTAAATGATCCCCTTTGTGTCAACAAACGCGAATTTCTCCAGCTGGAAGAGGCTTTTAATTCTGGTCTGATAATCCTGAAGATATTTGCTGCCGCTCAGATCATCCACCGTCATCAGGTTAACCGCAGTCTGCAGATCCGCGATCCGATCCCGGAGGTTTTCCGCAACAACCTGTTCGCGCCTGCCAGCCAGCTCATCCAGGTAAAAGCGGCTGACCGAGCGGACTGCCGATTCCGTATCCCTTCTGGCGCGGTCTCCCGTCCAGATGGTAAAGAACACCAGTATGATCATCACAAGCACAACGCCGGTTACCGCGAACAGCGTGGTGTTTTTTTTCCTGAAATTCATCCGCACTTCCTCCATCTATCTGCAGCCGAAAGGCATACTATCCGATGTTATGATTCTACCACACTCTCCGTCTGTTTTCCACCCGTTTTTCACAAAAGAACAAATGGAAAACCGGCGAATTTTATGCATAATATTGCATGCAGGGCTCCAATATGCTACAATAATTATATAATGTACAAAAATGTATATGCACAAAATCATGAAAGGAAGTGGTTCCCGTGGTATTAACTCCCGAGCAGCAGGCGCTGCTGGACGGCAAGGAAGGAGAAGTCATGGCCAAGATCGTCAAGACCCTGGTCATGTACGGCGAAACCTTCGGTGCCGAGAGGATGGTCCCCGTCACCAGCAAGTACGGTCACACGGTGATCTCCTTTGGTCTGGAAGTCATGAAGCCCGTTTACGACCTCTATGACACGCTGATCGAAGCCGGGCTTCCGGAAGGGCAGAAGTTCACCGCCGACCCCAAGCCGCTTGATCCAAAGGTGCCCTCCAGCCTGCTGGACGACCTGGTGTTCAAAAAAATCATGTATACGCAGCAGAAGCGCTACGAAGAACAGGTTCGCAAGCTGGGCATCACGGATGATGACGACTATACCTGTGCCTGTTATCTTGACCAGGTCGGCAACATTCCGCAGAAGGGCGATGTGCTCTCCTGGGCAGAGTCCTCTGCAGTTGTGTATGCCAACTCCGTTCTCGGCGCCCGCTGCAACCGCAATTCCGGCATGCTTGAGCTCATGGGTTCCATTGCCGGGTTTGTTCCGGAGTTTGGTCTGCTGACGGATGAGGGGCGAAAGGCAGGCTGGATTGTCGAGGTCCAGTGTAAAGATAAGCCGGAAGCGCAGCTTCTCGGCTCGGCAATCGGCATGAAGGTTATGGAGGATGTCCCCTATGTGCGCGGTCTGGACAAGTGGCTCGGAACCGAGCTGAACGATGAAGTAAAAGCCTGGCTGAAAGACTTCGGTGCGGCAACCGCTTCCAACGGTGCGGTCGGGCTTTACCATATCGCCGGTCTGACGCCGGAGGCAGTCGAGCAGGGTGAGAGCCTCATCCGGGAAGGGGCACAGGTCTATGTCATCGATGACGCTGAACTGGAACGCGTCAAGGCAAATTACCCCGTTATCTGGAAAAATCCCGACGCCAGGCCGGAGCTCTGCTTTGTCGGCTGCCCTCACATGACGCTGAAGCAGCTGCAGGACTGGACCAGGGTCATCGGAGAGGGTCTGCGGAAAAACGGACGCACGAAGCTCGCTGTTCCCACTGTTTTCACCGCCCCGGTGCCGGTCATCCGGGAATTTGAGAAAACCATGGACGGCTATAAACTGCGGAAGTATGGCGTTGTACTCAGTTATATCTGTCCGCTGATGTATATGAACAACCCGCTGTGTAAGAAGAAAGCCGTTATCACGTCATCCAACAAGCTGCGCACCTATACCAGCGCACGTTACTACACCGAAGCGGAGATTCTTGACATCATCACCGGAGGGAGGGCATCGGCATGAAACAGTTTCACGGACGCGTCGTCGTTCCGGGCGAATGCACCGCGGAGGCGCTGGTCAGTCACGGCGGCTTCAACACCCTGGCAAGCTATCAAATGGCGCTGATGTTCGGAGACAAACAGGTGAAATGCGGCGATCAGAACAATCCGGATCTCTATAAAAAGTCCATGCTGGGCAAGGCGCTCTGTCTGCCTCAGACGATCGGCTCCACCACAGGAGGCATGGTACTCTTTACCGTGTGCGCGCACAACAAGCAGCCCGCCTGTATGCTCTTTTCCAAACCCATTGATTCTCTGGCGGCATCCGGCGCAATTCTCGGCGACGTATGGACGGAGAGCAAAATGCCGGTCATTGACCAGCTGGGCGATGAATTCCTGGCGTATGTTCAGGATGGAATGAAGATCTCCGTCTTGTCGGACGGAACAGTCAGCGTAGAATAAACGCAAATCATCCTCCATACGCAGCACCGGCACAGACGGGATCAAACCGTCTGTGCCGGTAATTTTTCTGATTTGGTTCTCTCTACTCTTTTGCAGCCGGATCCTGATCCGGCCGGAGAAAGGAGAGGATTTCGTCCTCCTCCGATACCGGGAAAAGACAGGGAATCGCGTTGCCAAGAACATGTACCGTATGGAAGAAGTCCGGATCCATGGGAATGCCTTCCGATTTGCCGCTCAGCCAGAGAACACTGCCCTCATCGTCGTGCCACAGGCCGTGCAGAATGAGGCTTCCGTAACGTTCGCTGTAAAGTTCCGCCTCGACAGGCAGGTTATTCCGAACATACTCAAAGCCGAGCCAGTTGGTCAGAACCGAGAGCATCGCGTCCCGCTGGGTGACATCGTAGGCGAGCTCATAGTTCTTCTCCTGCCGGTCATAGCGCTTCACCGAGAGATTCAACGCCCATTTGCCGTAGAGGCAGTAATAGACGCCGACTTCCCGCAGTTTGCGGTTGATATCCGCCACGTCGAAGAACGTGACAACTTCCTTCTCCCTGCAGGCAAACGCGCTCAGCGCGTAAAACATGATCCCCAGAAAATAGCAGGGAACATCAAAATACGGCACTTCCGGAAGAATCGAAATAACCCGGAAAGCTGCCAGTACGTCGGAGGCAATGAACAGGATGGCGCTGGCAAGGTAGTATCGGTTTCGAAGGGAAAAGGAGAGCTTCGACCAGAGAATCCACATATAGAAGATCCATACGCCGATGATCAGATGCCGGATCCCGGCAACACTGCTGAAATTCTCCTCAATCGCGGCGGTAATCTGCCGATTGAAGATCATCAGAAGAAGGATGCCGAAAGCCAGCAGGGCGAAAACCAACCGATGCTGTCCTTTGGTGATCATCCCTGTCTGGGTCAGATTATAGATCAGAACCAGATGCCCGATGACATAGATCGGCGCGCTCCAGACAAAATTCACTGCTGCGAGCGCATCAGCAAGCGCGTAAAACACCAGAGAAATAAACAGCAGCTGGTTCCGTTTCCTCCTGTTGTGATAGCCGGCGAAAGCCGTGACGGCCAGCAGGAGGGCGTCAAGAACCCCTTTGACCAGGACATCCAGCCAGGATCCCCGGGCGATGATGTCCGTATAATTATATACATAGATCTGGATCAGGACGAGCGTAAGGCCGACCGTTATGCCAATTACACAGCGGTCAGTCAGACGGAGCGCGCTTCTGTTCTCCATTCTGAACTCCCGTTATCTGTCAGACTGCAGAGCAGCCAGCTTGTGCAGTCTGTCTCGCAGATAATAAAAGCGGTTCTTGATCGTATTGCAGAGTTTGTCGGCGTTCTGTTCGCTGTATGCTCCGGCGGGAAACTCGCTGGCACGGATCGGATCACCAACGATGACCCGGTTGATATGAAAGGGTCTGAGCTTGCCGTCAATGTATACCGGAATCAAATCCGCTTTCTGACGCATGGCGAGAAGCGCCACTCCTTTTTCCACCTTCTCCATCAGGTTTTCCAGTTTTCTGGTTCCCTCCGGAAAGATACAGAGGACATGACCCGCTTTCAGCGTCTGGATGCAGGAGCGCATCGCCTGCAGGTCAAAACTGTGTCTGGCAACCGGAATCATATGGAGCTGTTTTTCCAGCAGCCAGGAGCTCAGCTTATTCTTGATGAGCTCTTTCTTGCCAAGACAGCGGAGCTCATAGGGGCACAGCAGACCCAAAACTCCCGGATCGAGCGCGCTGTTGTGATTGGCGATCAGGATATAGGGAGCCTTCAAATGCTTCAGCCCGTCTCTGTTGATGACCCGAAGCGGAAAGATGACCGTATACATCAACCAGCAAAACGGCCGGAGAAACGTATACAGCGCGGTTTTCGGGATGCTCAGCTTATTCGTTGCTTCCATGCAGCCTCACCTTATTTCTTAGGCAATTGCCTCCAGATAGTTTACAAGATCCTGAACCGTTTTCAGGTTCTTTGCGGCATCATCCGGAATCTCAATCCCGAACGCGTCTTCCAAATCGAAAACAATGGAAAAATAACTGACGGAATTCAGGCCGAGATCCTCCACCAGCAGCAGATCCGGCTTGATGGCGCTGCCTTTCAGCTCGGTATACCCTTCCAGAATCTGAACAACTTTCTCATACATGGCAGTTCTCTCCCTTATTTGAGTACTTTATGGCGCAGGATTTTTCGGGATGTGCTCTTGGGGAACTCTTCCTCGCGGAGCTTCACATTCCGGATCCGCTGCGCGGGGGGCAGTGTCTCGTTATACTTTTTGATCTGTTCCTCAAACCAATCCTGACGGCCCGCAAACGCTTCTTCCGGGAAAATCTGCACATCGATGGCATCGCCTTGCTGGTACACCATCACTTCCGAAACCCCTTCGATCCGGGCAATCCCGGCTTCCAGCTTCTCCGGAGAGACATTTTCCCCGTCGCTGAGAATGATCAGATTCTTTTTGCGTCCAGTGAGGAAGAGGAAGCCGTCCTCATCCAGATAGCCGATATCCCCCGAGGCGTACCAGCCGTCATGCATCGCCTGGGCCGTCCCTTCTTCGTCCCGGTAATAGCCCATCATGACGTTCTCGCCACGGATCATGACCTCGCCGTCATCGGCAATCCGGAGCTCGCAGCATTCGATGGCCCGCCCGCAGGAACCGGAACGGTGATGGAAATTCCGGTTTGCCGCAATGCCCGGGGAACACTCCGTAGCGCCGTAGGCAGTAATCAGTTCAATGCCCCAGGCACGGAATTCGGTCTCATAGTACGGATCCAGGGCAGCACCGCCGACGAAGATATACCGCAGATCGCCGCCGAAGGCTTCCCGGATTTCTCCCATCAGTTTGGCGCGGACATCGATCCCCAGGGAATACAGGAAAAGAGAGAGCTTCATCCCTGTCCGGAGCTTTTGGTACTTCCCTGTTTTCTTCGCGTTTTCCATGATCATCTTGTGGAAGGTCTGAATATGCAGGGGAACCAGCATGGCCGTGATGGGCTTCGCGTCCTTGAAGTCCATCATCAGATAGCGGACACCGGTGTTAATGAAAACACTGACTTCCCAGCACATGTACATCAGCAGCGAGACAACCAGGCCGAAAGTGTGATGATACGGCAGAACTGACAGGGAGCGCCCTTCCGGGTTGAAGGTGTGGCAGCCGCTGTTACAGTCTGCGACCAGGTTCGCCTGGTTCAGCATGACCCCCCTGCTCGCCCCGGTTGTGCCGGAGGTGTAGACGATCATGGCGAGCCTGTCCACATCCTGGACGACATCCAAATAGTCTCTCTCTCCGTTTTCCATCATTTCTGTGCCTGCGCGGATGATCTCATCCAGATCGGAAAGAGAATGGATGGCCGTATCCGGAATGGCCTCCCGCAGTTCACCCGCCAGTCCGGCTGAGGTAAAGACGTGGGTGCTCTCGCTGTGCGCAATCAGCTGGAGCATTTCTTCGCGGTTCAGATCCCGGTCGATGGGAACAATGACATTTCTGCTGGTAATCACAGCAAAATACACGACCGGCCACGCATAAGAGTTGTGGTCAATCAGTGCCACGTGGCAATCCCGGATGTTCTCGTGGTACAGCCAGGTCCCGACCGCATTGACCTCGGCAAGGAACTGGGAGATGGACTTGTCGATGATGGTTTTTCCCTTCCGATAGCGAAAAGCGATCCTGTCCGGGTCTCTCTCCGCAGAGCTCTCGATCATCTGTTTCAGGTCATAGACTCTGGGTACCTCATATAATGGATACGGCTGATTTTTCGGTTTCATGGCTCACCCCGCAAGCGCAAACTTTCACAATTGCTATATTACACGAATATTTGCAAATCTGCAACAAAGAAAATGCAAAAAGAGGCTCTCCGAGCGGAAAGCCTCTTTCCTGATTTCTGATATGCCGGTTACTGCTGCTGTTCCCGGATTTTCCGGATCGCGATATTCTTCTCGCGCTGCGCGATAAACTCCGGCAGCACCTTGGGACGGTCAAAATAATCAATGCTCTCCACAAAGGTGCGCTTCTTCAGATGGATGGCATCGAACTTGCAGCGGGTTGTGCAGACGCCGCAGCCAAGGCACTTGTTGGGATCGACATAGGAGGCGCCGCAGCCGAGGCAGCGTGCGGTTTCAATCTTCACCTGCTCTTCGGTGAAGGTCCTGCGGTCGTCTTTGAAGGTCGACGCCTTCGCGGCATCCTTGGCTGGGACCTGACGCTGAGCCGGGTTATAGTCGCGCTTTACGGTATCGAAGTCGACATTGTCCTTGTCGAAAGCCCGATAGGTCAGGCGATCACGTCCGATGGTCAGGCTGTGGCCCTCATGGACGAAACGGTGAATGGAGATCGCCGCCTGCTTGCCCTGGGCAATGGCGTCAATGGCAAACTTCGGGCCGGTATGCGCATCACCGCCGACAAAGATATCCGGCTGCGCTGTCTGATACGTTACCTCATCCGCGAGGACGCGGCCCTTTTCATCGCACTTGAGTTCACCCAAATCCAGGCCGCCGAGGTCGATGCGCTGACCGATGGCAGCAAGAACCGCGTCGCATTCGATCCGTCCCGCTTCACAGACAAGTGCGGCAACCTTTCCGTCCTTGCCTTCCACTTCCACCGGCTTATGCTCGAAGAGGAAGTGAACACCCTCTTCCCTGGCTTCCGCGACTTCCGCGGGATCCGCCGGCATGTCGCTCTCTTTTCTGCGGTAGGCAACCGTTACATCCGCACCGAGGCGGACCGCCGTACGGGCAACATCCATCGCGACGTTGCCGCCGCCGACAACCACGACCTTTTTGCCGACATCCGGCTTCGCGCCGGCGTTGACTTCACGCAGGAAATCGATGCCGCCCCAGACTCCCGAAAGATCCTCGCCCGGGATGCCGAGAGAGGCGGACTTCTGCGCGCCGACTGCCAGATAGAAGGCGTCAAAGCCCTGCTCGCGAAGCTCCTGAATCGTTACGTCTTTCCCGACTTCCACACCGCAGCGGAAGATCACGCCGAGCTCCTTGAGCACGTCAATTTCCGCATCCAGAATGGGCTTTTCCAGACGGAAGGACGGGATGCCGTAGCGAAGCATGCCGCCGGGCTGTTCGTTCCGGTCAAACACGGTAACGCGGTAGTTGTCGGCAGCCAGATAGTATGCGCAGCTGAGGCCGGCAGGCCCCGCGCCGATGACCGCAACCTTCTTATCACTGAAGTCATACAGCTTCTTCGGCACAAAGCGCTTGTCACGCTCAAGCTCTCTGTCAGCAATGAACTTCTTCACTTCATCAATGGCTACCGCTCTGTCGACATTGCCGCGCGTGCATTCATCCTCGCATCTGCGGTTGCAGACACGGCCGCAGACTGCGGGCAGCGGGTTTTCCTTCTTGATAAGCTCCAGCGCTTCCAGATATCTGCCCTGCGCTGCCAGCTTCAGATAGCCCTGAACGGCAATGTGCGCGGGACATGCGGTCTTGCAGGGAGCGGTTCCTTCCGGCGCGACATATTCCCGGTTGGTGCGGTGTTCCGGATTCCAGTGTTCCGGTGTCCATTCGATCTCATCCGGCAGTTCTTTGCGCGGATGCTCAATCGGGGTCTTGGAGCAGAGCTTCTGGCCCATCTGGATGGCGTTGTTGGCGCAGCGGTCGGTGCACTGTCCGCAGGCGACGCACTTCTCCTTGTCAATCTCGGCCACATAGTTGCTGCGGGAAGTCGCGGGCGTATTGTAGTACTGTGTCACGCCCAGCGCCAGGCAGCTCTCGGGCATGCAGTTGCAGATGGCGAAAGTCTCACCCTGGTGAAGTGTGGTGATCTGGTGGACACAGCCACGCTCATCACACTTCTGTACCAGCGCTTTTGCCTCCTCGACGGTAGCGGGTCTGCCTTTGCCGGTCCGGTTGAACATATCCGCAACGTGGCCCATGAAAATGCAGAGGCCTTCATCCAGGTCACCGCTGCCCTCGCCCATCATGATCCGAACCCGGCGGCACTGGCAGGGCGTAATGCTGATGTGTCCGTCGTTATCTTCGATATACTTGCTGCAGCGCTCATTGTCAATCTGCTGAGCGTCCGCGGGGATCGCGCTTTCAACCGGAATGACACGCATGATGCCAGCACCCATCGGCGTATTCGGCGCGTGCTCTATCTGGCTGGTCGTGGCATGCTGATGGAAGGCATAGGCAATCTCGGGATGCGCGAGGCAGAACTTCTTGTTGATCAAAAGGAACTCAAAGATACCTGGGGTATACGGCGGGAGGAGATAAATCTCCAGGCCGACTTTGGGTACAACCACCTGCACGACAAGTCCGATATCCGTAATCTCGTGCAGAACTTCCCGCGTTCTCTTCACGGACAGCTTCGCCTTTTTGGCAATGACAGGCACAAATGCCGGCTTCATATCGGTCATCGCCAGCATAACCGCAATCTGCTCATCGGTGATCCACTTCTCGAAGACCCTGTACTCCGCGCAGTCCGGCGTAATCTTATAGTGTCCGCCGTTGATCTTCTCGCAGAGTCGAATCAGGTTTTCTCTAACTTCCAAAAATCTCTCTCCTTTATATTCGTTTTCATAGGGCTCCCGCCCATTAGTGACAGTTTATCCTTTTCCCCGCCCGTTGTCAATGACTGCAAACCACAGACTGCGAACCACAGTTCCTTCACGGGACCAGGGGATCCTTTACTTTCCCGAAACGGTCAGACCGTCAAAAGCGATATAGGGCAGGCCGAGGAAACCATCCAGAAGGCGGTCACTGCTGATCTCCCGGATATGGTTGAGCATGTCAGGAATACACCCGCTGATCATGGTCTCTGTCAGCGCGTTGCTGACGCGCCCGTTCTCTATGAGGAAGCTGTTCTTCGCTACGCCGGAAAACTCCCCGCTGGAAGCCGGATCTCCGCCGGAAAAGCGCATCACCAGCACGCCGCGGTCAATGCCCCGGATGATCTCCTCCAGGCTCTTCTCTCCGGCGGGAACAAACATGTTCCAGGAATTGTTGCCCGCGCGTTTCCCGCCGGTCTTGTTTGCGCCATACTGCGACAGGGCAAAGCTGACCAGTCTGCCGTCGTGGATCAGGTCATAATCCTCTGCGGGATAGCCTTCACCGGTCAGATGCGTCCTGTCGACCACCTCGTCCGCGTTGGGCGCAAAGCGAAGGGAAAACCGCGGATCGGCAACCGACTGACCGAGCTTGTCTTTCCAGATGCTGCTGCCGTCGATGAGGCTGCTGTCCGATACAAACTTCCCGATGACTGTCGAGAGGACAATCTCAAGAAGCGCCGACGGTGCCAGCAGCACCGTTCCGACGAACTTTCCCTGAAGGGGAGACGGATCCAGCTGATTCTCGATTGCGCTGAGTTCGCGCTCGAACAGGGCGGTTTCAATCACCGGCCGGTCCAGGGTCTTCAGTGTCACGTCACTGCTGAAGAAGGAAGTGCTCTTCTCCCCTTCATGGCCGGAGTACATCAGAGAGAAGCGGTAGCTGCCGGATTCCGTGCGGCAGCATACGCCGTTGGAGTTCCGGTAAAGAGATCTCTCCGCGTCATGCTCGGTAATCATCTGCTCCAGGAGGATCTTCGGATGACGTTCCCGGATCATATGCAGGAGTTCTTCCGTCCGTGAGAAAAGAAGATCGGTATCACAGGACGGAGAGCCGTCGGTGTATGCCGTTTCCGAAGGTTCATCCGCAAACTGCCAGGCAGGATCCGACTCCGCGCCGGCGCAGGCTTCCAGACAGTCGGCAATCGCGCCGCGGATTGCCGCTTCCTCAAAGCGGTTCACATGGACGGTTCCTTTTCTCTGATCCTTCAACAGCGTAATCACGACATCGCGGTCAAACAGTGTCCGCATCAGGGAGAATTCCCCGCCGTCCACATTAAATTCTTTCTTCTCGCTTTCGCTGACAACGCACTGGGCATAATCCGCCCCCATGGTCTTTGCTTCATCCAGGACAAAGCGGGACAGTCTGTTCAGTTCCTCCATCTCATCTGCCTCCAATCATCACTCTGCAGCGGAGCGCCGGACCGCCCATGCCCACCGGCATCGGCTGTTTTTTCCCGCAGAAACCGGAGCTGGACCAGACGACGGTATCGCTTACCATATCCACCGTTTTGAGCATATCGAAAGCAACGCCGGAGATGGTGGTGTCCAGCAGGGCTCTGCCGAGCCTGCCTTTTTTGATCTCATATCCCATGGTTACGCCGAACATGAATTCTCCGGTCGTATCCGCCTGTCCGTTGCCGGAATCGATCAGATAGTATCCGTCCTCCACCGAGGCGATCATATCCTCCAGTTTGTCTGTTCCCGGATGAACGGCGGTGTTCCGCATGCGGATCAGCGGCTCATCCGAGAACTCCCACGCTCTGGCATTTCCGCCAGGCTGCATGCCGAAGCGCAGGGCGCTCTCCCGGTTGTTCATATAGCCGGTCAGGATCCCGTTTTCAATCAGCGGCACATCCTGTGCCGGCGTTCCCTCATCATCCACAAAAACCGGAAGCGGGCAGCGCTCCCCGAAAGCTGTGTGCGCAAAGTCGGTCAGCGTCACTTTCTCACTGGCTACCTGCCTGTGCAGACTGTGCGCCGCCACACTGCCGCCGAGCACCAGATCCGCTTCCACCGTGTGGCCGACCGCTTCGTGGGAGAGCATCCCTGTCATGATTCCGCCGAGAATGACGGTTGTTTCTCCGGCATCGGCGTAAACGCCTTCCCGTTTTTTCATCAGATTCTCATAGAGTCTGTCGATCTCGCCGTACAGATGCGCAGGATCTGCAAAATTGAGGTCAAAGGTGCCCTCTCCGCCGAACGCGCGGAAGACCTCCACCGGCGCCCCGGTCGGCGTTTCCGCGGTAAGAATCACATAGCAGTAGGAACGCGGCAGCGCCGTATGCGCATCCATGCCGTCCGATGTGCACAGCAGTTTTTCCATCGAATCTTCCGTCGCGACAATTCTTCGGCTCAGGAGATTCGGGCAATGCTCCGCAACATAGGCATCCAGCATTCTGGCTGTATCCAGGTACAGCTTCTGCGCCGGATCGTGGTAGTCTTCGGGCAGCCTGCGGCAATCATAGGGCAGACGCAGAAGCGACGGTTTTTCTGCCTTAACATGGCGATCCATAAAGTCCGCATTGTCTGAAGCCGCACGGAGCACCATCTCCGCAGCATCCGAAGAATACTCCGCCATGGAGGAGAAGCCCCAGGTTCCGTTGCGGTAAACCCGTGCAGAGACACCGGAAACATTGGAACGCGTGTTGGAAACAACGCTGCCGCCAAGCAGCGTGACCCGGCGGTTACGGTTCAGCTGTCCGCGCAGCTCCGTGTGCGTACCGGTCGAAAACAGCGCTTTCTTCGCGCTCAGTATATCTTCTAACATCATGATCTCCTTCAACTGCGTGTGTTTTATTTGTTTCCATGGAGTATACCACAAAAGCAAACACATAACAATATCGCCCTGAACCGGATTTCTAAAAAATCCGGTCAGGGCGATGCTTCTTACTCAGAATCGGCTGCTCTATGGCCTGCTTTATGACGAATGAATGGCAAATAACGGAACCTCACGCCGTTTCCTTCCACAGGCGATAATACGCGGCGATTGCCGGGACGACCGACTTGATCACCGTATTGCTGGTATTGATGCAGAGGTCATAGGCATCCTTTTCTCCCCACTGATGATCCGAGATGGTATCGTGGAAAAAGGCGCGTGCGCGGTCAATGCGCTTCATCTCATGAAGGATCTCGCGGTCTGTCAGATTCTCCCCGCTCGGCGCTCTCTGCCTGCAGCGCTCCAGCTTGGATGCCTCGTCCGCACATACAAAGACACGGAAGGGGTGGTACTCTTCCAAAATGGAATCTGCCGCACGGCCGACAATTACACAGTCACCCTTCTCGGCAATTTCCTTGATCAGCTTTGTCTGAAGAGCCAGTATATTTACGGATGTGTCCGGCGCGAAACTCAGCTGGGAAAAGCTCTGCGCAAAATGGAACGGAAAATTTGCCTGAACGCCCTGTTCCAGCTCCTGTTCCAGAACATCCGCGTCCATCCCGGTTTCCTTTGAGAGCGTTGTCACAATCTCCCGGTCGTAGTAGGCAAAGCCCAGCGCGTCGGCAAGACGTTTTCCCAGTTCACGTCCGCCGCTCCCAAACTCTCTGCTGACAGTAATGATATTCGCCATCTGGATCCCCTCTCTGTCATTCTATGATCAAAAACACTGCGTGCATGGTTATTATATCTTTCCTGCGCGCCGCTTTTTGTGAACAAATTGTTAACAGAGTTCGGTTGTTTTCTCCGTTATCGAAGGATTTCTTAGCGCAATTGTGAACTTTTATATTTTTTGTTATAAAATTTATATATAGCTATTGACAAATTTTCTGGTTTGCCGTATAATGCAGACATGAATCAGGATGAATACCTGTGAAGGGAATGATCGTTATGAAAAAGACTTTATATAGCCTGATGCTGAATGACGAGGTCGTCCGGGAGGTTGATCTTCTGGCACACCGGATGGGCACGAACCGCTCGGCACTGATTAACCAGATTCTGGCAGAGTATGTCAACTACACCACCCCGGAGCGGCGCATCAACGATGTCCTCTCCGCAATTGAACAGCTGATGGGGCCGAGCAGCGATCTTGTTCCTTTCTTCGCGCCGAACACCTACAGCATGTCGCTGAAAAGCTCGCTGGAATATAAGTACCGGCCGACCGTTAAGTATGAGGTGGAGCTTTTCCGTGGGGAAGAGGAAAACATCGGCGAGCTCTCCGTGGTTTTCCGCACACAGTCCCGGGCCCTGATCTCCGTGATGACGGAGTTTTTCCGTCTCTGGAAGAGCATTGAAGACGCACATCTGGCTCCGCTGGTTGGGCACAAGCCGCGTTTTGCCCTGTATGACGGCCGCTTCACGCGCAGCATCTCGGCGCCGGATCACGACTGCACCACCGACCAGCTTGCATCCGCGCTGTCGGAGTACATTAAGCTCTTCGACAAGCTGATGAAGGCCTATGTCAGCGGGCGGCTGAGCGCGCATGAAGTGGAAGCCGCCTACTATTCCCAGATGATCAACAGTCCTATCCACATCTGACTTTTCTTTTCTCCTTCTCTTTTTCCCGCCCTCTCGAGGGCGGGAAAAACACGAAAGCAAAGTTTTAAACAGTAACACCAAGGAGGTCTGACATATGAACGCACAGAACCTGACACAGAAAAGCCTGGAAGCCATCCAGACCGCCCAGGCTATGGCAAGTGAAAACCGCAACAATTATATTATGCCGGAGCATCTGCTCTATGCCCTGATCGACCAGGACGGCGGTCTGATTCCGTCCCTGTTCGAGAAGATGGGTGCCGACTGCAACAGCATGCTCGCGGAACTGGATACCGCCATCTCCGCCTTTCCGAAAGTCGGAAATGCCGGCGAAGTTTACCTCTCCTCAGAGACCAACCGCATTCTGACCGCAGCCGAGAAAGCCGCCAAAAGCATGGGAGACTCCTATGTCTCCGTCGAGCACCTGATGATTGGAATTTTCGCGTCCCCCACGGCAGCGATCAAGAGGCTGTTTTCCGATCACGGGATTACCAAAAACGGCTTTACCGCAGAACTCTCCAAGGTAAAGTCCTCCCCTGTCACGGGTGACAATCCTGAGAGCACCTATGACGCGCTCGGCAAATACGGCACCGATCTTGTCAAGCGCGCCCGCGAGAACGAACTGGACCCGGTAATCGGACGCGACAACGAGATTCGAAATGTCATTCGGATTCTCTCCCGCAAGACGAAGAA
>JAFSLL010000211.1 GCA_017448455.1 Oscillospiraceae bacterium
ATATCGACGGCGTCGAAACGATTCGCCGGATCCGCACGGAAGTGGATTCAAATATTCCCATTTTGCTGATCTCCGCTTATGACTGGTCAGATATCGAGGATGCGGCCAAGGAAGCCGGAGCAAACGGCTTTGTCAGCAAGCCGCTGTTCCGCTCCACGCTCTACGATAAAATCAACGAGCTCCTCGGAACCAAGGCAAAGTCCGTTGAGCCGGAGGATGATTATTCCGATCTCCAGGACATGAACATCCTTATTGCGGAGGATAATGATATCAACTGGGAGATCATATCCACCATGCTCGGTATGTTCGGGATCACGACGGAGCGCGCCGAAAACGGACGCATCTGCGTGGAAAAAATGAGGCAGGCAGCAAAGGGAGATTACACACTGATCTTTATGGATATACAGATGCCGGAGATGAACGGGCTCGACGCCACAAGGAATATCCGCGCGCTCGATGATCCGTGGGCTTCTTCCATACCGATCATCGCCATGACGGCGGACGCGTTTTCTGAAAACGTCACAGAGTGTCTGAACGCCGGCATGAACGGACATATCGCAAAACCCATAGACATTAAACTCGTCATCAAAGAGATTCGCAGCATTAAGGAGGAAAAAAGATCATGAAGAAGTTACTCTGCGGCATCCTGCTCATCTGCACCCTGCTGTCGCTAACAGCCTGCGGCGGGAAACCTCAGGAAGAAACCGCAGCCGGATTCAAGCCCTCCCTCGATACGAGTACCGGCTGCAGCATCACTGTAGTTGGAAGCTATGACAACTTTGAGGCGCTGGAGGCTGAATTCGACAAATTCAATGAGATATATCCGAATGTGCAGCTGAGCTATGTGAAGCTTGATGATTATAACAACGTCCTTGGCACGACGTTGGAAAGCAATGACAAGCCCAACGTTTTTTTCTCATACACCTGGATGATGGGAAACGAAAAATACGCTTCGGTATGCGCGCATATGGAGGAACTTTCAGACTCCGCTTTGGGGCTGAATCTGGACTGCATCCGCCCGGGCCTCCTCAATCATGACGCGGAAGGCCATGTGTTTATGGCGCCGGTTTTCTCCAGGACTTACGGTATGTTGGTGAATAACGATCTGTTTAAAAAGGAAGGCCTCAGCATCCCGACCACATGGACGCAGCTGATGACCGTATGCGAAGCGTTCCGCAGCAGGGGCTACGCCAGCCCTATGATGGGCTACAGTCTCAAATCGTCCGGCAGCTTCATGTACACGGCCGCTTATCCGTTGTTTGCTGCCGCGCTTGCCGAGAATCCGGAAGCGCTTGCGCTTGCCAATGAACTGGACCCTGCGGCGGGAGAATACATGCGTCCGGCATTGGAAGCAGTGGAACAGTTGATTCAGAACGGCTGTATCGATATGAATGAGTGCGACAAGATCGAGGACAACTATACCAAGGTGATCCTGCGCTTCTTTGAAGGCGACGTTCCGATGATGATCTGCGCCGGGGATACCGTGTCCGGAACCAAGAAACGGGAGAGCCAGTCCGAGGCCTTCGCCAGCGCGCCTTTCGATTACGCGTTTGCGCCGATCCCCCTGACAGACGACGGCGGATATTTCATTGACAGTCCTTCCATCCAGTTCTCCGTGAACAAAAACTGCGAGAATCTGGATATGACGAACGAATTCATGCGGTTTCTGATCACAAACGAAGAGCTCAATGCCATGGCTTCCGTGAAGCGCCTGGTAACGCCCACAAAGGACCTCTCCTTCGATACGGTTTACGCGCCCTTCGGTCAGGTGCCCGCAGAGCGTACCATATTCCCGGAAGTGATCGGCATTAAAGATCCTCTCACAGTTCAGATCCGTGTCGCGGCGTTCCAGGTGGGAAAAGGTGAGATCACCATAGATGAGGCAGTTGCAATGTACGGAAGCTTTTCTTAATCGTCTTGGGACTATTGGAAAGAGATAGACATTATGCCAACTAATAATGACGCCAGAAACTATTGCACTAATCCCGAAACTTTTACACAATTAGTGAAACTTTTTGCCCTATAACTGAACGATTTCAAACTGATTACGCTTATATCGAGGCACAAATAACGAAAAAATGGCTCAATTGGGAGAATAAAAGGATCTCTCAATTGAGCCGTGAATCTTGAAAACCGCTGATACCAAAGGGTTTGAAAAAACAAAGGCACTCTGACATACACTTTTAGCGTTACCAACTCTTCAAGGTTTGTTCTCGTTACGATTTCTTCAAGCGTAAACGGCAACTCGGCTCTATCCTCGAGAACGCCGGCAAGCTGGGCGCGCCCCTGCCAAAGTGGCTGAAGAAGATGCTGAAACAGTACAAAGACACGCTTGACGCCGCCCAGGGCGAGGTTGAGAAGCCGCCCGACGTTCAGGAACAATGATAAACGAATTGCAAAAGAAGAGCCCCGGTCCGGGGCTCTTCTTTTGTTAGCATTATCGTTAGCATTTTCTCCCGCAAAATGCTAACGAAAGACTTTTTTCCTTGCGGATAACCGCAAAAAAATGAGGCCGCAAAAGAGCTTGAAAGCATTGATATAACAAAAAAACCGCCTGCCACAATGGCTTGGCGGTTTCTTTATTTTGGCTAAAGATTGCGATTTTAACAAAATGATGGCCATCGTTGTATATTACTAAACATCTCACTAATCCAACGAACTTACCCATAAATCCAACGAACCCAGTTTTTACCAAGGCCTTCTGAAAACCGCATAAACGCAAAAAGGCCGGTCCCGGGAGCTTCCGAGATCGGCCTTAAAACGCTGAAAAGCC
>JAFSLL010000212.1 GCA_017448455.1 Oscillospiraceae bacterium
AAGTCTTTTTTCCTACCCCCAGTTGAACTGGGGGTTTATTAACGCCTATTCGGCTCCAACAAGAATCAACACCACCGGTTCAACCGGTGGTTTTGATTATTCCGATCATTTGGTTTTGCTCATTTTTGCATTCAACATACAAGCTCAAAAAACAGCCGCTGTCGGATCATCGCGGACTGAAAAAACTGCGTCAACAGCAGAAGGCAGCAGAGGAGGATTGCTGCATGACCAAGAACTTTTATCGAATTCCAACAGTATGCCGTCTCGTCCGCGAGCTTGACCAGCCCGCCGACCACTTAGTTTTCCGTCATGGGGCCTTTGAATTTCGTGCAGATCTCCGAGGACTTCAACACGGTCTGCGCCGGGAACCGGCGCAGACCACATGATACTCCAGCGCGTTTTCACAGAAATACTTCAGCGCCTGCCTTTTGATTTCATTCGACTGTGACGGACTTGGCCAGATTTTTCGGCTTGTCAATGTCACAGCCTTTTTCTTTGGCCGCGTAGTATGCAAGAAGCTGCAGCGGCACCACTGCCAGAATCGCGGAGAAAACCGCGTCGACACGCGGAATGAAAATCACGTCATCCGCCTGCGAGACGATTTTGGTGTTCCCGCGGAAAGCCAGTGCCAGAACTTTCGCTCCCCTGGCCTTGACCTCAACAATATTGCTGAGCGTTTTGTCCGCCAGTACCTCGTTGCAGCAGACCGCGATCACCGGCTGATTCTCATCAATCAGGGCGATGGTCCCGTGCTTGAGTTCTCCAGCCGCGTAGGACTCCGCGTGCAGGTAGGAGATTTCCTTCATCTTCAGCGCGCCTTCCAGCGCAATGGCGTAATCGGTGTTGCGTCCGATAAAGAAGAGCGACTGACTCGCATAGCGGCTGGCGACGCTGGGAATCTGATAGTTCATATCAATCGCTTCCTGGATTCGCTTCGGCAGGTTCATCAGCTGCCGGATCAGGCTGTCATATTTCTCCGGGCTGAGCCTTCCAAGCTTTTCGGCCGCATATACCGCAAACAGATAGAGAACCGCCAGCTGGGTTGTAAAGCCTTTTGTGGTGGCAACCGCGATCTCCGGACCTGCCCAGGTATACAGGGTATAATCCGCCAGCTTCGCGATGGTGCTGCCGACGACATTGACTATGCCGATGATCTTTGCCCCGCGGGAGCGGCATTCTTTCAGGGCCGCGATGGTATCCGCCGTTTCGCCGGACTGAGAGATCACCAGCACCAGCGTATGCTCATCGACCATCGGATCGGCATAACGCAGTTCGCTGGCCAGCTCAACTTCTACCGGGATCCGGCAGAGCCGTTCAATGACATAGCGGCCGGAACAGCCGGCATAATACGCCGACCCGCAGGCCGTAATGATGATCTTACGAACGTCTTTCAGATCTTCCGCCGTCAGTTCAAAATCATCCAGGCGGATTTGGCCCTCATGAATTCTCGGTGCCAGTGCCGCCTTGACGGCGGCGGGCTGTTCCATGATTTCCTTGAGCATAAAGTGGTCATAGCCGCCTTTTTCCGCCGCTTCCACATTCCAGGTGACCCGGCTGACGGGTTTTGTGATTTTCTGCCCGGTGCAGTCATAGACCGAGATGGCATTCGGAGACAGTTCCGCGATTTCTCCGTCTTCCATATAGATGACATTTTTTGTGTGGGCGACAAGCGCCGTCACATCCGAGGCAAAATAGTTCTCCCCTACGCCGATGCCGAGGATCAGAGGACTTGACTCCCGTACGACAAAGAGTGTCTCCGGCGCGTCGGTACTCACGATGCCGAGCGCATAGGAGCCCTCCAGTCTCGACGCGGTCTTCATGACGGCGGACTTGATGTCGCCGGTGTAATACATCTCCAGCAGATGCACGATGGTTTCCGTGTCCGTCTCGCTCTGAAACACATAGCCGTCGGCGATCAGCTCTTCCCGCAGGGCAAGGTAGTTTTCGATGATGCCGTTGTGGACGACCGCAAACTTTCCGTCGTTGGAGAGATGTGGGTGGGCGTTGATATCCGTCGGCGCGCCATGTGTCGCCCAGCGGGTGTGGCCGATGCCGATCACGCCGGGAACCAAACTGCCGTCCTTTGTCTTCTCACTGAGCTTCGCGATTCTCCCGCTCACCTTATCCACTTCGATCGCCCCGTCGTGCAGAACGGCAATCCCTGCCGAATCGTAGCCGCGGTATTCCAGTCTGGTCAGCCCTTTGAGCAGAATCGGAGCTGCTTTCCGCGAACCGGTAAATCCAACAATCCCACACATTGTGAATCCTCCTCCTTTTCCTAATTGACAGCTGTACTTAGATCAGGTTTGTATATCCCATCAGGAAGCGGTCCACCTCAATGGCAGCCGCCCGCCCTTCCGCAATCGCGTGGACAACGAGAGACTGTCCGCGGTGCATATCCCCTGCCGTAAACACATGGGGGATATTCGTCCGGAAATGCCCCGCTTCTGTCCGCACTGTTTTATTCCGTTCAACGCCGAAGGCTTCACAGACATCCGCTCTGCAGCCGGCAAAGCCGGTCGCTCCGATCAAAAGCCCGCAGGGGAACTCTTGCCCGCTTTTCGTAATCACAGCCTGCAGGCAGCCGGATTCATCGGTTTTGAGCTTCGCGACGCTCTGAGAGAATACGCGCGGATCATGCCCGAAAAGCGCTTCGGCCTCTTCCTGGGCGTAGTCCTGCGGCAAACAGCCATGTTCATCCAGATAGTCCTCCCGCGCGCGCCGAACCAGCTGAGAAACACCGGCGCAGCCCTGCCGGATCGCGGTCGCGACACAGTCGCTGGCAGTGTTTCCCGTTCCGATGACCAGCACCTGCCTGCCCTCGGCGGTCGGAATGTCGGACGCGATGCCGAACTGCTGCCGGTCGACAGCTGCATGCAGGTAGTCCATAGCATAGAAGACACCCTGAACACCTGTCGTATCCACCCCAATATTCCGCGGTTCCTCCGCGCCGCAGCACAGCACCACCGCATCAAACTCCCTGCTCAGGCGCTCCGCGATCGCGGGGTTGGAAGCGTCAAGGCTGGTTACGAAAGTAACCCCTTCATCTGTCATCAGTTCGATCCGGCGCTGTACGATATCCTTTGGCAGTTTCATATTGGGGATGCCATAGGCGAGAATACCCCCGGCGCGCGGATGCTTTTCAATGACAGTAACGCTGTGACCGCGGTGATTCAGCTGATCGGCCACCGCCAGTCCCGCAGGTCCGGAGCCGACCACGACGACGTTCTTACCGGAGTCATTTCTCGTGAAGCGCGGTTTCATCATCCCGTGTGAAAACGCATATTCAATGATGCTGCGCTCGTTATCGTGAACCGTGACCGGGCTGTCATACAGGCCGCAGGTGCACGCCTGTTCACAGAAAGCCGGACAGACACGCCCGGTGAATTCCGGGAAGTTGTTGGTTTTCAGCAGTCTGGACAGCGCGTGGCCGTAGTTTCCGTCCATGAGCATGTCGTTCCATTCGGGAATCAAATTGTGAAGCGGGCAGCCGAGCTGTTTCCCCTCAAACTGTACTCCCGCCTGACAGAACGGCACACCGCAGTTCATGCATCGCGCTCCCTGCTCCAGACGGCGCTCCCCCTGAACCGGGACATACAGATCTTCCCAGTCACGGATCCGCTCCAAGGCAGGGCGGCGTTTATTCTCACAGCGTTCGAATTCCAGAAATCCAGTCGGTTTTCCCATCCGTCTCCGCCCTCCTTTCAATGTCTGACTGCCGCGAAGAACGCGTCAATCTCCGCCTGCTCACGGTTTTCACCTTTTCCTTCGAAGGAAGCGATTGTGGAGATCATGCGTTCATAGTCACGCGGAATAATCTTCTTAAATGACGGAATATACTCCGTAAAGTGATCCAGGATCTGCTTTCCCTTTCTGGAGCCGGTCTCTTTGACATGGCGGCGAATCAGGTCTTCCACTTCCTGGATATCGTGCGGTTCCTTCAGCGTCGACATGGTCAGCCCGCTCTTGTTCAGGCGCGTATACAGGTCGTGTTTCTCGTCCAGGACATAGACAATACCGCCTGACATTCCCGCCGCGAAGTTCTTGCCGGTTCCGCCCAAAATCACAACCCGACCGCCGGTCATGTATTCGCAGCCGTGATCTCCGACGCCTTCCACCACGGCATTCGCACCGGAGTTACGCACGCAGAAGCGCTCTCCGGCCGCGCCGGCAATGAAGGCTTCCCCGGAAGTTGCTCCATAGAGCGCCACGTTGCCCACGATAATATTCTCATCCGCCCTGAAGCGGCTGCCTTTCGGCGGAAACAGGACCAGTTTCCCGCCGGACAGGCCCTTGCCGAATCCGTCGTTGCTGTCACCCTCCAGACGAAGCGTCAGACCTTTCGGGATAAAGGCGCCGAAAGACTGTCCGCCGCCGCCGTGACACTGGATGAGATAGCTGTCTTCCGGAAGGTTTTCCCCGCAGGCGCGGGTAATCTCAGAGCCGAACAGCGTTCCAAAGGCCCGGTCCGTACTGGAGACATCCACGCTCATCTTCCCTTTCCGTTTCCCGCTGAGGGAAGGGCCGAGCTTCTTCATCAGGAGACTGCAGTCTTTGGTCTCGGAGAGCTTGAAGCGGAAGACTGCCTCCGGAGCGAAATGCGGCACCTCTTCCCCGTAGGGGTTGGAGAGCAGCGCGGACAGATCCACCGTCTCCGCTCTCTGCGTAATGCGCTTTTCCCGCACGGTAAGCAGGTCGCTTCTTCCGACCAGCTCATCCACACTCCGAACACCGACCAGCGCCATGCACTCCCGCAGTTCCTGGGCCACAAAGCGCATGAAGTTCATCACGTATTCCGGTTTCCCGGCAAAACGCGCGCGGAGCTTCGGGTTCTGTGTCGCGACGCCGACCGGGCAGGTATCCAGATTGCAGACACGCATCATGCAGCAGCCGAGTGTAATGAGCGGAGCCGTAGCGAAACCGAACTCTTCCGCGCCGAGCATACAGGCCACCGCAACATCGCGCCCCGTCATCAGCTTGCCGTCCGCCTCAATGACGACCTGTTCGCGCAGACCGTTCTTGACGAGGGTCTGATGTGTCTCCGCGACACCCAGTTCCCACGGCAGACCGGCATTGTGAATGGAAGACATCGGCGCAGCTCCGGTCCCGCCGTCATAGCCGGAGATCAGCACCACCTGGGCGCCGGCTTTGGCGACACCGGAAGCGATCGTTCCGACACCGGCTTCCGATACCAGCTTGACGCTGATCCGAGCGTGACGGTTGGCGTTTTTCAGGTCAAAAATCAGCTGCGCCAGGTCTTCGATGGAATAGATATCATGGTGCGGCGGCGGACTGACCAGAGAGACGCCGGGCGTGGAATAACGGGTTTTCGCAATCCAGGGATATACCTTGCTGCCGGGCAGATGGCCGCCTTCCCCCGGTTTGGCTCCCTGCGCCATCTTGATCTGCAGCTCCTGTGCGCTGTTGAGGTAGGCGCTGGTTACGCCGAAACGTCCCGAAGCGATCTGCTTGATGGCCGAACAGCGCAGAGGATCCTGCAGTCTGTCCGGGGTTTCCCCGCCTTCGCCGGAATTGGATTTTCCGCCGAGCGTATTCATTGCGACGGCCAGGCACTCGTGGGCTTCCTGTGAGATGGAGCCGTAGCTCATGGCCCCTGTCTTGAAGCGCCTGACAATGCTCTCGACCGGCTCGACCTCTTCCAGCGGAACCCCGCCGTTCGGGTCCGGCTTCAGATCCAGCAGCCCCCGCAGCGTGTGCGGAATCTCCAGGTTATCCACCATGGAAGTGTACTGCTTGAAGGTCTCATAGCTTCCCTCACGGGTTGCCTTCTGAAGGAGCTTAATGGTCAGCGGGTTATACATGTGATCCTCGGCCGCAGGCCCGGAACGCAGCTTGTGCGAACCGACCGCGTTGAGGGTTGTGTCAATCCCGAGGCCGAGCGGCTCAAAGGCCTGATTGTGCTTCCATTCGACCCCTTCGCCGATCTCGTCCATGCCGATGCCTTCGACACGGCTGACGGTATCGGTGAAATAGCGGTCGATTACCCTGCGGCTGATGCCGACACACTCAAAGATTTGCGCCCCCTGATAGGACTGGATGGTCGAAATCCCCATCTTCGAAGCGATTTTCACGATGCCGTCCAGAACCGCGCGATTATAGGCATCGATTGCCACACCGGGATCCTTGTCAAGCATATTCAGGCTGATCATCTCCTCAATGCACTCCTGTGCCAGGTAGGGGTTGATCGCCTGCGCGCCGTATCCGAGGAGCACCGCGAAGTGGTGCACGGTCCGTGGCTCGGCGCTCTCAAGGATGAGGGATACCGCTGTGCGCTTCTTGGTACGGACCAGGTACTTCTGAACAGCGGAAACCGCAAGAAGAGACGGAATTGCCACATGGTTCTCGTCCACGCCGCGGTCGGAGAGAATCAGAATGTTCGCGCCCTGCTTATACGCCCGGTCGCAGGCGACAAAAAGGCGCTCAACCGCGCTTTCGAGCGGTGTTCTTTTATAGTAGAGCAGAGAAATGGTCGCCACTTTGAACTCCGGGCTGTCCATATGGCGAATCTTCATCAGATCCACGCTGGTCAGGATCGGGTTCTGTATATGCAGCACGGCGCAGTTTTCCGCCTTCTCCTCCAGGAGATTTCCGGATGAGCCGAGATAGACTGCGGTATCCGTCACAATCTTTTCTCGGATCGCGTCAATCGGCGGATTTGTGACCTGCGCAAAGAGCTGCTTAAAATAGCTGAACAGGGGCTGACGGGCCTCGGAGAGCACCGCCAGTGGAATGTCTGTCCCCATGGAAGCGATTGGCTCGGCCCCGTTTCTGGCCATGGGGAGGATCGCATCCTTCACTTCCTCATAGGTGTAGCCAAAAGCTTTATAAAGCTTATCGCGCAGTTCCTGACTGTGCTTTTCCACCTTCAGATTGGGTACAGGCAGATCTTCCAGATGAACAAGATGCGCGTCGAGCCATTCGCCGTAAGGGCTCTGTTCCGAATAGCGGCGCTTAATATCCTCATCTTCAATCAGCTGTTTCTGAACCGTATTTACGAGCAGCATTTTCCCCGGCTGCAGGCGGGACTTCTTAACGATCTCGGAAGGCTCCAGATCCAGAACACCTACTTCTGAAGAGAGGATCAGATAGTCATCCTTTGTCCGATACCAGCGGCAGGGTCTCAGCCCGTTGCGGTCCAGGACCGCGCCAACGCTGTCACCGTCGGAAAAAACGATGGCTGCTGGGCCGTCCCAGGCTTCCAGCATCGTCGCGTAGTACTGGTAGAAATCCCGTTTGGCCTGACTCATTTTGCGGTCGTTGGCCCAGGGTTCCGGAATTGTCATCATGACCGCCTGCGGAAGCTCAATCCCGTTCATCATCAGGAACTCCAGCGTATTATCCAGCATGGCGGAATCCGAGCCGCGCGCGTCGACAACCGGAAATACCCGGTCCAGATCCTCTTCTCCGATGATAGCGGAATGCATGGTCTCCTCACGCGCGAGCATCCGGTCAACATTGCCGCGGATGGTATTGATCTCGCCGTTATGCATGATGTAGCGGTTCGGATGAGCGCGTTCCCAGCTCGGATTGGTGTTTGTGGAAAAGCGCGAGTGGACCATCGCCATGGCGCTCTCGCAGTCCGGATCCTGCAGGTCGGTATAGAACTGTCGAAGCTGATGGACCAGGAACATTCCTTTATACACAATGGTTCTGCTGGAGAAAGACGGAATGTAGGTTCCGATGTCGCTCTGCTCAAATTCCCTGCGGATGATATACAGTACGCGGTCAAAATCCAGTCCTTCCGCAATCTGCTCCGGCCGCCGGACAAAGCACTGCATGATACAGGGCATCGCATTGCGCGCTGTCTCACCGAGGATCTGCGGACATACCGGCACCTCACGCCAGCCGAGGAACTCCACCCCGTGGCGCTTCACGATGATCTCCAACATTTTCTTTGCCTGCAGGCGCATCAGCGTGTCCTGCGGGAAGAAAAACATGCCCACGCCGTAGCTCCTGGCCGGGCCGAGGTCGTCGATGCCGATCCCCCGGGCGGCCTTTGTCATCAGCTTATGAGGAATCTGCATCATCATGCCGACGCCGTCGCCCGTCTCCCCACAGGCATCCTTGCCCGCACGGTGCTGCAGCTTCTCAACGATCTTCAGCGCGTCGTCCACGGTACGGTAGCTCTGTACTCCCTGAATGCTGATCACAGCGCCAATCCCGCAGGAATCATGTTCAAATCGCGGATCATACAAAGGAAACCTCTTCTGACTGTCTTCCATACTTCCCTCCCACTATATACAGAAAGGACCTCCCAGCTCACAGCAGGAAGTCCTTCGAACGATAGCCGAACAAAAAACCTGGCGTATTTTATCACAGCAAAGTGCTGAATAGCAAGCTCATTACGATACTATGATAGGGAAGATTTTGCCATTATGATACTTTTTTCGTATTATTTGAAATTCAGGCCGTCCAGTTTTCATATTTTTTTCCTATCATACCCGCAATACGACAGGTATTATTGTTTTCTTTCCTTCTGTGTTATACTGTGGCTGTCTTGAAAGGGCACAAAATCAAAAAGGCTATGATGGAGACAGGCCGCAAAGGAAACTGCCGTCGCAGCGAGCCGGGGATGGTGGAAGCCCGGTATGGGCGCCTTTGTACGGGAACCCTCCGGAGCCGCGAGCCCAAAGCGTAAGCCGGTAGGTAAGACGTATGACCCGCGTTAAGGGGCTGGGGATTGACTGATCCCGACGAGTGACCGCAATGCGGTAAAGAAGGTGGCACCACGGATGCGCAGCTGTCCGTCCTTTATAGAAAAGGACAGGCTGCGATAAAATCCGGAGGTGTTTTTTATGTGTTGTGTAATGGGTTTTCAATCCGCTCTCTATTCGGAAGATCAGATCCGTCCGTACTTCGGACGAACCAAATCCCGCGGGCCGGACGATACGAGGTTTGAATCCATCGGAAGCGGGATACTCTGTTTCCACCGGCTGTCCATCATGGGGCTGGATGAACGGGGCATGCAGCCGTTTTCCCGCGGGAAAAACAAAGTCGTCTGCAACGGCGAGCTGTATGGCTGGAGAAAACAGCGCCGGGAACTGGAAGCAAAGGGCTATGTCTTCCGGAGCGATTCCGACTGTGAGCTGCTTCTGCCGCTTTATGAAGAATACGGTCTGGAGATGTTCCGCCGTCTGGACGCGGAGTTTGCCATGATCCTCTTCGACGGAGAGCGGGACCGCCTGATTGCCGCGCGAGATCCGATCGGGATCAGGCCGCTGTACTACGGCTTCTTCTCAGACGGCAGCATCGCTTTTGCCAGCGAGGCGCAGAATCTGGAAGGCTTGTGCGCGCGCATTCTTCCCTTCCCGCCGGGACACTATTACGACGGCAGTCAGTTTATCCAATACGCCGACCTGACCAGCGTGACAAAAGCCCTCCCGGATGACCTGGAGACCGTGTGCCGCAACATCCGGGACAAGCTGATCGCCGGCGTAGAGAAACGGCTGGACGCGGACGCTCCGCTGGGCTTCCTTCTCTCAGGCGGTCTGGATTCCAGTCTGGTCTGTGCCATCTCGGCCAAGTTGCTGGGCAGAAAAATCCGCACCTTTGCCATTGGGATGGATCTGGACCCCATCGACCTGAAATACGCGCAGATTGCGGCAGACTATATCGGAGCGGAACACACTGCTTTCACTATGACACAGGAAGAGGTGCTGGCCGCGCTGGAGGAGGTCATCCGCATGCTCGGCACCTGGGACATTACCACCATCCGGGCGAGTCTGGGGATGTACCTCTGCTGCAAAGCCATTCACGAAAACACGGATGTGCGTGTCCTGATGACGGGCGAGATTTCCGACGAACTGTTCGGCTACAAGTATACGGACTTTGCCCCCTCCGCTGAGGCGTTTCAGCAGGAAAGCAAAAAAAGGATTGACGAACTGCACATGTATGACGTGCTGCGGGCAGACCGCTGCATCTCCGTCAACTCGCTGGAAGCGCGCGTCCCCTTCGGAGATCTGGATTTTGTACAGTATGTGATGCGGATTGACCCGGAATTGAAGCTGAACCGTTACGGCATGGGGAAATTCCTGCTGCGTCACGCGTTCGAAAAAGACGATATCCTCCCGCCCGAAATCCTCTGGCGGCAGAAAGCCGCGTTCTCCGATGCCGTCGGCCATTCTATGGTTGACGACCTGAAAGCCTATGCCGAGACGGTGTACAGCGACGAGGCTTTTCGTGCAGGATGCGAAAGATACGATTACTGCCCGCCTTTCACGAAAGAAAGTCTTCTTTACCGTGACATTTTCGAGAAACACTATCCCGGTCAGGCCGAGATGATCAAAGACTTCTGGATGCCGAACCTGGATTGGGAAGGTTGCAAAGTGGACGATCCTTCCGCACGCGTTCTGGCCAACTACGGAGCAAGTGGTGTATAAGCTTCGAAAAATCTTGCGATTTCGATCATTTTTGGTTATACTGTCTTCATGCGAAGGAGGGAGAACCATGGATCTGCGGGCACTGCGCTATTTTGTTGTCGTCGCGGAAGAACTGAACATCACTCGGGCAGCGGAACGCCTGAACATGAGCCAGCCGCCCCTCTCCAGCCAGATCAAAGCGCTGGAGGATGAACTGGGCGTGCAGCTGTTTATCCGCGGGAAGCGGCATCTGACCATCACCGATGCCGGAGCACATCTCCTTCGGCGGGCCCGTCAGATGCTGGAGCTCTCCGACCAGACACGCCAGGAGCTTCAGTCCATGGACGGTCTCTCCGGCAGTCTTAACATCAGTCTGGTAGAAGGCCGCGCCCCCTATCTGCTCGCCAGATGGATTGCGGGGTTCCGCTCCGAATTCCCCCAGGTGACGGTACACCTCTGGAACGGAAGCGGCGATGAGGTCACAGAACGGCTCCGCCGGGGGGCTGCCGATCTCGCGCTTGTCGCGGCGCCGTACAACACCGAGCTGCTGGATGGCATCTCCGTGGAGCGGGAGCCCTGGGTGGCAATTCTTTCCGCGCAGAATCCGCTTGCGCAGGAAGAAGGAGATTTTCTGCCGCTGAGGAAGCTTGCCGGTCAGCCTCTGTTTATTCCCAACCGGCATTCCCGTAAGGACGCCATCCTGCGCTGGTTTGAGGAGATCGGCGAAGAGCCGCAGATTGTCGGGGACCTTTCCAACTACATTGACGCCGTCGCGCTTGCGGAACAGGACGCGGGGATCTGCATCTATCCGATGACGACCTATACGGAAAACCGCATGCTCGTCAAGAAAGTCATTACGGAGAGCGAGCGTCAGATTGAATACGCGCTGGTCTGGAATCGGAATGAGCACCTGACAGAGCTTGTCCGCGAATTTATCATCTTCGTGCAGGACTGTATGGAGGAAGAGCGCCGCGGAACCCAGCCTTACCACATGCCCGCGCGGGAATATGTGCCTCCGGAGGATACCGGGTATCTGTAAAACGATTCCATATTCTTTCCGTATGGCTGTTCCCCTGCTCCCGCTATTGTACGCATCATCATGCCTTGACAGCCCCTATGACCGGGTGGTATAGTGCGTATGTCTTGAATAATGAACTCGAAACAGAAATGTTCTTCGTAAGCCAGGGGCCTTGTGCCCCCTACAGGCATCGAAGGACATTTCTGTTTTCTATCATCTATTAGAGGCGGAGGAAAAAACATGCCGAAATATGTATTTGTAACGGGCGGTGTCGTGTCCGGACTGGGCAAGGGGATCACGGCGGCTTCTCTGGGGCGGCTTCTGAAAAGCCGCGGTCTGAAGGTGGCCGCGCAGAAGCTTGACCCCTATATCAATGTGGATCCCGGTACGATGAGTCCCTATCAGCACGGGGAGGTCTATGTGACAGAGGACGGGAGCGAGACGGATCTGGATCTGGGGCACTACGAGCGCTTCATCGATGA
>JAFSLL010000213.1 GCA_017448455.1 Oscillospiraceae bacterium
GTGATGGCCTGCATCGTGATACCCACAAACAGGCTCTGAAACCAGAGGCCGAACAGTTCTCCGACCTCCATGCTCTGCAGCCGTGCCTCGAGACCGTTTGTCACGGAGGATATGTCGATGCTGGTATTGCCGACGATCACGCCGGACGCCCGATTGACAACGCTTTGCGCCACATCAAAGACGCCCATGACGATGTTCCAGGTGTTGGTGACGATCAGCACCGCAGCAGCGGATTTGAACGCCCACTTGAAGAACATCCAAGTATCCAGATCGTGGAGATTGTTCTTTTCTGTGATCAGCTGGATCAGCTCCAGGGTCATGACAAAGGCGAGGATCAGCCCGGCGATGGGAACGATGACCGTTTCCGAGAGGTTCTGGATCATCGAAAAAACGCCGCCGTTCCATGCCTGCGGGGTCGTTCCCACATTGCCCGCGATCTCACCGATCTTTTGGTTGGTGCTGTCGAACATCCCGGACAGATTGCTCATGATGCCGTCGATCAGAATGTCTTTCAGCCAGTCTGCGATTTTGGCCCACAGTTGATCCAATGTGGGACCTCCTTTCTGCCCTCCCGCTTGACGCGGGAGGGCGGGGATAGTGGTTATTGATTAGCCGAACAGGTTGGCAAGCAGGGGGACGAGGGTGGTTCCGATCAGGGCCACACCGCCGCCGGCCATGAGCTGCTTCATACCCTGGCTCTTTGCGCCTGGGTTGTCGTTGCCGTAACCTTCCAGCAGATTGATCGCGCCCCAGATACCGAGACCGGCACCGAGTGCGATAACAAGAGTCTGCAGTACGCCGACTGCGCTCTGGAAAAATGCCATATACGCTCCAGCAGCCGGACGCTCCGGCGGTTGACGTATGCGAGGATAAAGTGCTGGGTTTTCTGTCCAGACAGCCGAAACAGGCTGCTGTCTGACCTCCTTTCCTGATGGATTTCCCGCCTGGCCGCACCGGATGGATGGTTTTGGGCAGTAAAAAAGCCAGCCGCTTTTTGCGACTGGCATCATGCCGATATGAGATTGTGCGGATCTCTACAGATCAAGGTTGTATAACGGCTGCTTCGGGCGATCTGATGTGCCCGCCATATGTGGTAGGGCAGCCATTCTTCCCCAACACAAACGTGCCGGAGGGATTATATAGGCTTAATGACCGCTGAGTTGTTCTTCGCAGAACTCTTTGAGAACGGGAATATCGGTCACTGCGGTCTCCCAAATGATGTCTCTGCTCATACTGCCATAGCTGTGAGCAACAAGGTTTCTCATGCCCTTGATTGGTCCCCATTGAACGCGATTGGCTGTGGCCTCCCGGAACTCCTGGGATAACCGGCTTCCCAACTCTCCGATTTGCAGGATGCAAAAGGAGATCGACCGCTGATAATCTGCGTCCTGATCAAAGGTCTCGAAAGAGTTGCCGTAGCGCTGGATCGTTTTTTCGATCTCGACGCAGTAATCGCGGATATGCTGTATTCTCTGTAAATCAGGCGACAGCATAGAGAGTTCTCCTTTCTTCATTAACCGTATTGCGGAAAGCTGTTTCGCTGGGCATGTGCGTGGACTGCGCAAAGGAGCTGAGTGTCAGAAGATCGATCGGCTTACCCAGAGCTTCTTCCAATTCGCAGTAAACGGCGGCCAGATCCAACAGAGACTTAATTGCGGTTCCTTCTGTGTCGATCAGAAGATCCACATCGCTGTTCTCCGTGGCGGTTCCGCGGGCATAGGAGCCGAACAGATACACGGCTTTCAGCCTATGCTTTTGTGCAATGGGGGTAACGATGGCTTGAATTTGTGAAATGGTATAGATCATGTCGGCTCACTTCCTTTCATCCCTATTCTACAATAAAAACAGGGAAAAAACAACCGGAATATGGTGGGGTTACTGTGACAATAACGGCAGAGCAATACTACTCAGCTTCTCCCATCTTCACGGTGAGGTCGTGCATACTTTTGTCATGCTCGGCCTGCGTGATTGCTCCGTGTGCGAGGAAGGTATCCAGCATTGCCTTTTGCTTGAGATAGAGACAGTGGTTCTTCTCCGCAAAGGTCATGGAGGAATATTCCTGGTTTTCTGTCTTAATGTCCATTGAATTCATCTTCCTTACACAAGTTTTGCTTCCTGCCGTGAGAGCATGGGAGCAGAGGTAGCGATGATCTCCATCGCCGCGTCCCGGTCAGTCAGATAAGGCCGGACGCTCTCTTCGCCCAAAATGACCGGCATCCGGTCGTGGGTCTCAATCATGGATTCGTTGGCCGCGCGGGTGAGGATCACGAAGCGCGGCTTTCCATCCACAATTTTATAGATTCCGCAGAGGTAGATCGCCTGCATGGAATCCACTGTGAAATAGTATTTGGTTTTTTTCCCGTCATGGCTCCACTCGAAGAAGCCGGAGGCCGGGAGGATTATGCGGCGCTCGCGCAGACTATCGGCAAAGGTCTTTTTCTCAGCCGCCGTTTCAGAGCGCGCGTTGATAATCAGTTTGTTGTCCTGGTAGCCCGGAAAGCCGAAGCCAGCTGGGACAGCGACGATCTTACCCATCCGATCAATGACCGCAGGGACAATATCGCCGGGAAAAATCTCGCCGGTCTTGTATTCGCCCGAATATCGTTCCTCCATCGCTTTGCTGATGGAGTTCAGCTTTTCATCCGAACTGTTGGTTGTGAAGTAATACCTTCCGCACATAGGGAAACCTCATGAAGAACTTGATTTGCTCGACAAACCGGAAGTATTCTTAGGTAAATAGAAATAGAACAATCCCGCTTACAAGCAAAGCCACACCAACAACAAACTCAATTAGTCCAACCCGCTTGGCATACTGCTCATCTTTGCGTCCTGCTTCATACTCTGCTTTGAAATCGTTGATAAGATGATACTTCTTTTGGAAATAAATGAAGTATCCGAACAACAAGAATGCCAGTCCCAATACAACCAAAGTGGTTTTTACGATAATCATCTGAATACCTCCACAAATCCCGATTAGTAATATATAAGCGAGGGGTTTACAGCCTTCGCTTTTCCTTTATGATGAAGGTGGATTGGCTGACGAAATTCTCGATTTGTCGAGATAGATTATACCACAGCAGGCAGAAGGAGAAAAGCCCGATTGAACTATTCTTTTTCTGCCATCAGATCTTCCTCATAGACAGAATACACTTCGTTCTCTTTGAGCTTTAGCCGGTGCTGTAGGTGTTCCTGCACATCAAAGGCGTTACGCTCGTCGTAGTCCGAGGTGAATCGGTAGTTGGGGTGCTTGGTAATGTCATACTTATCAGAGAGGAACGGACGGACGCCGCGAAGCTGGAGGATGCACTTGCCTCCGTCCAACACGGCCAGCTCGTCAATGCTCATCAGCTCCTTGCCGAGCTTTTGATAGTTCAAGCTGTGCGAGACCTCGCGTCCGCGGCTCTCTCCGGTGTTGTAGGTGTCGATAGTCTCTTTCCCCAGGGTGGTCGCCAGCTCCTTGAGCGTAGTCGGCTCCTTACCGCCGAGGAAAATGGAGCAATCCATATTGCCGATGATCGTATCGGCATTGTCCTTATACAGCGCCTTGAGCTGGCTTTGCGCCTGCAAAACCAGGCAACAGGAGATCTCGCGGCTACGGATCGTGGCGACCAGCTTTTCCAAGCGCGGGATTTGGCCAATATTGGCCGCCTCGTCAATCAGGCAGCGCACGTGTACTGGCAACCGTCCGCCATATACATCGTCCGCTTTCTCACACAGCAAGTTGAAAAGCTGCGTGTAGCAGAGGGAGATAAGGAAATTGAAGGTATCGTCCGTGTCGGACATGATGATGAACAGCGCAGTTTCCTTGTCGCCCAGCGTGTCGAGCTGCAGCTCATCATAGGCGGTCAGATCGCGCAGTTCCTGAATGTCGAAAGGGGCGAGACGCGCGCCGCAGGAGACCAAGATGCTTTTGGCAGTCTTTCCGGCTGCCAGCTTATACTTGGCATACTGCCTGACCGCAAAATGGTTGGGCTTTTGTTTTGCCAGCTCCTCGAACATGATGTCCACGGGATTCTGAAATTCCTCATCATCCTCACGGACCTCCATCGCGTTGATGAACTCGATCAGCGTGGAGAAATTCTGCTCCTCGACCGGGGCTTCATAATGGATATAGCCGATCAGCGCCGTATAGAGAAGCGTTTCGGCCTTGACCCAGAAATCATCCCCGGCTTTGCCATCGCCCTTGGTATTGGCGATCAGCGCTGTGACCAGCTTCAGAATGTCCTTTTCGCTGTGAATATAGGCGAAGGGATTGTAGTGCATGGACTTCTTGAAGTTGATGGTGTTGAGGATCTTGATCTGATACCCATAGTGCAGCAGCATCTTCCCGCACTCGGTCACGATGCTGCCTTTGGGATCAGTCACAACGAAAGAGCACGGATAGTTTGGGGAATTGCATTGCATGAGATTTGGCTTGAGCCAAAACCGTGTCTTGCCGCTGCCGGAGCCGCCGATGATCAGCACATTCTTGTTTCGGGCAGTCTTCGGATCGGGCGGGCGGTTGTTCATGGTGAGCATTTCCGTCTTGGTGAGAATAATGTTGTTCCTGAACTCCGGGTCCATGTAGGGGGCAATGTCCTCTGCATTGCCCCATCGGGCCGAGCCGTATTCCTGATTCTTGCGGAATTTCTTGGCGTTTTTTCCTTTGACATAGACGGCCAGCCAGACAATACCGGCAAAGAGAACGCCGATCAGCAGATCAAAGGGCCGGAAGCTGGGCATGGCCGTCTGAAAGGCAGAGGCCATGCCCTCCATGAGATGCAAAAACTTCTCGGAGAAGCTGGAGCCGGGGGCAAGCCGCCACGCCTGCCCCAGCTTGGTGCCGAGAAGTACGAATAAGACATAGGGGAGATTCAGCAGCAGGAGGCGCTTCGTTTTCTTGCTCAACGCTCGCGCTCCCTCCGTTTCTCCCGGGCAGGAGACAGGGATGCCACAAGCTCCTTGAACTTCTGGAGCGCCGCCAGGACTGACGGCTTTTTCTCCCGCATTACGGTCTTGTCCGTATATTCCTTGAAGGCGGCGGTCATGGCATCCTGATCCGCATCCTTAAAGAAGATCAGATAACGGTTTTCCCCTTTGACCTTGAAAGGGGCAAAGTCAATGCCGTACTTCCGAGCGACGCGGTTGAAGGAGCCGATGTTTTCATCGGATACCTCGATGCTCTGCATCCCGCGATTCTGCTCGGCCAACTGCTTGACCGTCATTTTTCCGTGCTTTTCCTTCACGGGCTTGTGCTGCCGGTCTGCTTTCATCTGCGCCAGCAACTTGGAGAGAGCCTTCTCAAGCTCTCGTTCTGTGAGCTTTGCCGTGTTCACGATCAGCGTGACCGTGCGCTGCTCAACTTCTTCCTGCAATCGCATCAACTCCTTTGTTTTGAAATGAAAAGAGGCTGAGCGATGTGCTCAACCTCTTAGTCAGATATACGGTTTTTCTCGCTCGATGATCTCATCCAGTGTCCTTGGCGTGTAATCCATCCAGGGCATCATGCAGCCCACGTTGATCCAGTTGCCGACACAATGGTGCTGCTCGGTGCAGCTTGCTTTGACCTCCTTCCGGAGCTTTACCATGAAGTCGTACTCCCTTGTGGTATGTACATGGCCGTAGAGCATCCAGCAGTCGGGATTGTAGTCCGCCTTGTGGAACGGGATCGGA
>JAFSLL010000020.1 GCA_017448455.1 Oscillospiraceae bacterium
CTTCCCCTGTATATGCTGATGTTTCTTTAAAAAACCACCCATCATGTTAGATCCATAGATCAGCCGTTTTACGTATTGTACCGGGCTGAAACAGAGAATCCGTGTTCTCGGGAGCGTACAGCTCTCAGGAACACGGATTTTTCATGCAGGTATCTTGTGATAACGCGGTCGAAAGGATTAAGACTGCAGGCCCGGTGCCGCCTCATCAATGCTCAGCAGCGTCTTCATCCGTGACGGCATGGCATCCGTCATCTTCTTCGCAAGCTGCTCTGTCGGGTCTTTTGCGCCGTTTAAGATCCATTGGATGAAGATTTTCGTAACGGCATAGCAGTTGAATTCGATCTCGAACTGGATGGCCGGGGTCAGGGCATCCTCTCCGTGGTATTTTTTAATCAGATGGGCATAGTAGGCAATGGAATAAGCACAGAAATAGTCCTCAAAACTGTTCTGCCCCTGAAAGCGCGCAATGGATTGATAATAGCTTCTGTTGTTTTGAACGTTCTTCAGCATTGCATGAATGGTGGAATAGACGGTACCCATTCCGCTGCTCAGCGGCTCGGTAATTCGCTGCGCGGCGACATCAAACAGATAACTGACCACCGCGTACTTATCCGGGAAATAGTTGTAGAACGTCTGGCGGGAGATCCCGCATGCCTCGGTAATATCCTTGGTCGTGATATCCGCCATGTTTTTATTCGTGCATACTTTCATGAATGTGGCGGCAATCGCGTTTTTATAGATTGAGTTCATCCAGATCATCACCGCTCTATCTCATTATATAAGCAGTATAATACAGATTATTCTGATTGTAAAGATCGTTGACAATTTTTCAAAATTGTCGTTATCCTTTACAATTTTCTTTTTCAGTCCTCCAGATTTACATATCTCCCCTCTCGTAAATTTACCCAGCGCACCGGTTTCGATACAATGGCCGCAGTGAGTCTGCACTCATTATAAAAAATTCTGAAAGGGGAACAAAACAATGTGGTACATGAATGAAGAGCGCGCAATGATCCGCGACATGGTGAGGGACTTTACAGAGAATGAGGTAAAGCCCTTCGTCCGTGAGATGGAAGAAAAGGACGCCTATCCGCACGAGATTATGAGGAAGGCCGGCGAGCTGGGTATTCTGGGTCTCGCCTATCCCGAAAGCGTCGGCGGTCAAGGCCAGGATTTTGTAAACCTCGGCATTGCTCTGGAAGAGATCGCAAAAGAGAGCCAGTGCGCTTCTCTCTGCGTTCTGCTTTCCGGTTTCCTTGGGGCCAGACCGATTTGTGATCTCGGAACACCGGAGCAGCAGGAAAAGATTCTGAAGCCGATCATCGAAGGAAAGGAAATCTTTGTAAACTCCCTGACCGAGCCGGTCGGAATCAACAACTGGTTTGATTACCGCACCACGGCCGTTCTGGACGGAGACGAATGGGTCATCAACGGCGGCAAGATTTTTGCTACCAACGCAGGCGAGGCGGAATGGTACAGCGTCATGTGCGTAACCGGTGAGATTGACCCCATGCAGATGAAGGGTCTTTCCATGATTATGGTTCACAAAGACACCCCGGGCTTTACCGTCGGTCACATTGAAAACAAGCTTGGCCTGCACGGCTCAGCCACCGGCCAGCTCTACTTCAAGAACTGCCGTGTTCCGAAGAGCCAGGTTCTCGGTACGGTCGACTTCGGCTATGCCCAGCTTGCACCAAACACCATGAAGGGCATGGCATATCTCGGCCTGATCGCCATCGGCGGTGCAGAGGGCGTCTACGAGAAGACCGTCAAGTACTGCAAAGAGAGAATGCATGTCGGAAAGTCTCTGTATGATTCTTACCAGGTTGTGCGTCACCAGCTGGCGGAAATGTACGGCAAGATTGACATGGCGAAGGCAGAGCTCTATGCAATTCTGGATGACATGAACAACAACGACCCCACTGTCCTTACGAGGTCCCTGCTGGCGAAAGGGAACGCCCATAAAATTGCAGAGGAAATCGCCAGTAAGTGCGTCCTGCTGCACGGCGGCAACGGCGTCGTTGTGGAGAACGACATTGAGCGTTACTACCGCGATGCGAAGATGTGGGATATTGCCGGCGGCGACGTGCCCGCGCTGGTCGATGCGGCAACCATGTTTCTTTGATCCTGTGTGATTCAGGAACGGAGAAGGCGAAATGAGAATAGCAGTCTGTATCAAATCCGTGCCGGATCCGAATAAAACAAGCGATATCAAATTCGATCCGGTGACCAAAAACGTGATCCGCGACAACCTGGAGATGGTCATCAATCCGACGGATCTTCATGCAATTGAGCTTGCGATGACGCTGAAGGAGCGGACCGGGGCCGAGGTAGTTCTCTTTTCCATGGGTCCTCCCGCTGCGCAGAAGCAGCTGCGGGACGGTCTTTCTTATGGAACAGACAGCGCATACCTGCTGAGCGACCGTGCTTTCGGCGGCGCCGATTCCCTTGCGACAGCGTATACTCTGGCAAAAGCCATTGCGTACACAGGTCCGTTTGACCTGATCCTGACCGGAAATGAAAGCTCGGACGGCGGAACTACACAGGTGGCATCCCAGTTGGGCGAATGGCTGGGGCTTCCGCATCTGATGGAGATTGTGAAGGCGGAATATACTGACGGCAGCATGAAAGTCCAGAAGAAAATGGATGACGACTTCGCCGATTTTGAGGTTGCGCTCCCCGCTGTGCTGGCTGTCTCAAAAGCCGTCAACAAGGTCCGGTATCCGAATATTAAGGGCATCATGCAGGCGAAGAAGAAACCTCTGACCGTGCTGGGCGCCGCTGATCTTCCCGGTTTTGAAGCGCATAACGCCGGATCCGCGGGTTCCCCGACCTCCAACGGCGATTTGCTGGAGTTCTCGTTTGAGAGAGGCTGTGTCGAATACGCCGGAACACCGGAAGAGATCGCCAAGCAGATCCTTGATCGGATCCGCCCGTATATCAATGTCTGAGGGGGGGGTACAGCAGGATGAATAAGTGTGAGTACAAGGATATCTGGGTATTTGCCCAGGGAGATCACGGCAAACTCAGCCATACCTACTACGAGCTGCTTACCCAGGCAAAAAAACTTGCCTCAGAGCTGAACAACGGAACAAAAGTTGCAGGGGTGTTCCTGGGTGCTGCGGGCAGTGTGCCCGAGCAGGAGCTTCGGGACAGCGGTGCGGACCTCATCTACATCGCAGAACACGATAAGCTCGGAAGCTATAATCCGGAACACTTTACTGATGTGCGATAAAGAAGTAA
>JAFSLL010000001.1 GCA_017448455.1 Oscillospiraceae bacterium
ACGGCGCACCATTGCTGGGACCGCGGAAATTGGACGCCAGCATATCTGGCTTCGCGCTTCTGCCGTACTCACCCATAAGCCGCAGGATTGTCTCGATTGTGGTGGTCTTACCATTGCGCGTGGTGGGACCGTACATGATGAACAGGCATTCAAGGCTGGTGTCGCCGGTCAAGCTGTACCCGACAGCCTTCTGGAGATACTTGGCGACCGTGGAGCGGTTCTGCATGACCTCATCAATAAACTGATTCCAACGGGGACAGGTTGCGTCCGGATCATAGGCGACAGGGGAAATCTTGGTGATAAAGTCGTTTGGATCATGAGGCTTGAAGGTCATCGTATTCAGGTCCAGCGTACCGTTCTGGCAGTTGAACAGAAAACGGTTGGAGTCGAAGAGGCTCATCTTCACAGGATATACGGACTTCGCGTCCTCGATCATGGTCTTCCGGTTTTTCCTGAACTGGAGCTTCTGCACGCGCTTGATGTAGCGGTTACGGGTGTCCTCATCGGAAATTTGGAGCGCAAAAGCATAGAGCCGGTTGGCCAGACACTTCGCAAGCTCGGCCACGGCCAGGGCATTCTCGTCCGGCTGCCAGACCTGGCCATCGTAGATGTACCAGATACCGCGATCGGCGTTAAAGCGGGCGATGGGCTTGAAGTAATCAGCAAAAGCCTTGCCGATGCCGATTTCATCATGGCTGTACTCGGGATTCGTATGCGGACGCATTTCCTCCAGCGTCAGGGTGATAAAAGACAGGTCCGGTCGGAACGCCGCATGCTCCTCAACGTCGAGATCCCTGAACTCATCCTCTGCGGATATCGCGTCCTGAACAGGCATGTAGATGACGGAGTTGGAAGCGACGACGTTGCGGATGGTAATCTGACCGTAGGTGGCGTCGCCTGTCATGCGATCCCACTTGTCGCGCATCAGGCCGGAAGCGCGGAAGATACGGTCAATCTGTTCTTCCACATTGCCGCACCAGAAGGCCAGCATGCCGATAAACGCCATGTCCGCGTCCGACTGGGATTCATACAGTCCTGACCATTTGCCGTTGTAGAGGGCGCGGAACTTTTCGCCGGATTCGGATTTCAGGGCGTGCTGGAGAACCTGCTCGTCGTCCAGATACGAGATCGGTTCAATAGCGCTCCCGCTCCCAGCCTTATTTTTCCGGCGCATGAAGGTATCCAGGGTGTTTTTCAGCGCCTCGTCGTTTCGGATTACAGAGCCCTCGCGGTACACATCACCCGTGACGGTCACGAAGCGATTCGTAACACCGGGAAGATACACTTCCAGACCATGCTTGCGGTTGTTGACGTAGTACACCGTTTTGTCATAGGCAAAGTCAGAAGAGAGAATGAAGAAGCCGCGCAGACCGGTTCCGGAGGGGCTGCGCTCGAAGTAGGTGTCGGGGAAGAAGGAGATGATACTGGCTGCCACGTCATTCAAAGAGCCGTCCTCCCGGATGCAGTGATCGATGTCGATGGCGCCGATGCCTTCGCTGACCCGGTAGCCGATGCCGTTATAGTCTCCCATGGCGAAGGCGGTCATGGTCGTTACGAAATCGGCGAAGGTGGATGCGTCATTGGTCCTGGCAAGCTGGCCCGTCTTAGGGTCATACGGAACCTTGGTCAGCTTGCCGTTCCGCTTCTCCTGCTTCCACAGGCAGAAGGCGGCTTTTTCCTTGAGTTCCTGGGGGATGTTCACGAAGTTTACTCGTGAAGGAGTGTTTTTTTCAGCCATTTCTTGATTCCTCCAATGATGGATATGGGTTGGGCACTGGTGATGAGGTTGGTGACGACGGGAGCGGACTGGATGGTAGTCATAGAGGGGCGCGATGAAGCGGGCGCTGTGCAGGGCGTGTCCACCTGCGAATACCTGGGCCGTTTCGTGGTTGTCCTCACCCGTTCGGCGGTCTGCTGCATCCGGCGGACTTCCTCCATTGCCCTCCGCTTTTTCTTGGTGAGCGACCGCGCCTTGTGTCTGTTCTGCGCGGGCCTCGGCTCATAGGACACCCTCTGAGCCAACTGTACGGGTGAGTAGCCGCTGTGATGACGAGGGCGCTCTCCCGGCTTGGAGATATACTTTTCCAGATTAAACCCAAGTTTTCCCTCATTGGGGTAGTGCTTCCGGTTGTTATGTCTGGGCATAGTTGTACCTCCTTGTATTCTGGGGTTCACTGATGCTGAGTAAAAATGCGCCGAAAATATACATTATGGAGATCTTGCAAAGAAGATGGTCAGGAACTGGCGATAAAAAAATGGACCAAGTTCTCATAACTCCTAACTATTATACTAGGGACGTCACACGTTTCGAGTTCTCAAACAACCTCGACAACTGGTTTGCGAACTTGAATAATGAAAGGTCGGAAATTGGAAAAGTTGCTGCGGCAAAGGAACCAGAACTTTTGATGCTTGCACTGGTATACTTAATGAACAACTTTTCCGCCTTGAATCATCTAGATGATTCAAAATTTGATATAGAACATCTTGCAACCAAACAGTTGATGAAAGAGAAACTAATCAGTAAATATAACGGAGATCTTAGGTTGCCTATAAGTTCATTTGGCAATCTTTGCCTTTTACCAGAATATGACAATCGTAGTAAAGGAAAGAAAACAATATATCAGGATGCTGAATATTTGAAAAAAACCAAAAAGACTATTTCATACATAGAAGATAACTACAGTTTCACAAAAAAAGAAGATTTGGACTGGCTTAGTGATAAACAATTATCAGCTGATGAGTTCAAAGAAGCGTATTTCAATTTTATTCAAAATAGATTCGATTATATGAAAAATATTATTTTAGACCATTTTGATAGAATCTAGTTGAATGGTGACTAATTCAAAGACTGTCTCTGATATGCAAAGAACAATCTTTATGCTAAAGAAGGACGCGAATGCGTCCTTTTCCTTTTCGGAGAAGGAGAGATCGCGCCGGGAACCGGCGGGGGCGGGCTCGCCGAGCGCCGCCGGTGGCGGATGAAGCGAGGCGAGACCGGGGCAGCGGTCGAAATCGCGGCGCCGCTCCAAGGCGCCGATGCGATTTCGGGCACCGCAACCCGGGGAGACTCTTACAGCTTTCGCTGTCTTCATCAGATAACTAAAGCACGCTACAGGCGTGCTTTCCCTTTGGCTGGAGAGATTTGAACTCCCCCCCCTTGAAAAACCTGATCATATTTGCTATATTTATCCCAACGAAATCATCCCACCGGAGGTCCCCATGTCCCCATCCCTTCGCCTTTATATCCCCCGTCCGGAGGACGGCGCGTTTTATATCAAAATGATGACCGATCCCGCCACTATGGCGTACAACGCGCCGTGGTTCCCGCCCGACGGGTGCATCCCGGACCCGGAGTCCGAATGGGACGATCTGATCTCGGGGTGGATCGGCCGCGAGCCAGAGCGTTTCTACGCCTATCTTCAACGCATATCCGACGGCGCTTTCGTCGGCGACGTCAACTACCACAAAAAAGCCGAAGGCAGATACGACATGGGCATCGTCGTGTACGCTCCCGAGCGCGGAAAAGGATACGCCAAAGAGGGGCTCCGCCTGCTCGCGGACCGCGCGTTCGGGATCGACGGCATACCCCGCCTCAGCAACGACTTTGAGACGACGCGCGGCGCCGCGTATCACGTCCACAAAGCGGTCGGCTTCCGCGAGGTCGGAATATCCGACGGGATCGTTCACCTCGAACTCACGCGGGAGGAATACCTCCGTTCGCTCGCAGACTGAACCCAAAATAAGCAAAAAAAGAACGCCCCGTTCGGGGCGTTCTTTTACCATATAAGAACCATCAAAAGAATAATCAGTCCGAGGCCGAGGC
>JAFSLL010000214.1 GCA_017448455.1 Oscillospiraceae bacterium
CTCCCTGGCCTCCACCGCTTCGCGAACATAAGAACTGGAGTCAAAGGAACTGGCTCCGGCTTTTATCAGCTCCGGAATCAGACTTGCCTGTCCGCAGCCAAACACATGGACAGCGCATTGCGGCGCTGACTCATGTACGGCGCGAACAATCGCCTTGATGTACTCCGGGTTCTTTGATCGGGGAACCATGCCGCCGATTGCAATGCCGGAGAATCCGGCGTGGGCATAGATTTCCGCGCAGCGGGCGGCGGACTCCGCATCCCAGCATTGGAGGGAGGCATACAGCACCAGGCTGCCCGTACAGCGTTCTTTTGCAAAAATCGCGTTTCGGATAGTCATGGACTGTCTGCGCTCCGCTTCCGCCCGGTCCATTCCGGGCAGGATAATGAAATCCAGCGTTGCGCCAATGTCAGCATATTTCTCCTGAAAGGCAAGGACATCTTCCGGAGTAATTCTTTCCCCCTCTTTTGTTCTGATATCGGCACGGTCTTCGTGCTCAATGATTTCCGCGCCCTCGAATAGTGAGGCGAACCCGCCGGAGTCGATGAACATAGGCATTTTGGGCCGGGTTTTCATCTGTCGTGCATAGTGATAGCTGGCCATGAGACACTGTGATACCCGATGAAGATATGGCCGCACCAGTTGGTCCAGGGGATACTTATCCCCGAAGGTTGTCACCGGCAGGAATGCCGGCAGGTTGATTTCTCCGTGCGGAGTTATTATCTTGTCCATTGCTTTTTTCTCCCTGCTGCTGATTTCCAGAGATTCGGCAGCGCATCCCGGATGGGTTTGCGCTCCTTTCCCTGCAGCTTTGTCAGTGCTCTTAATACCTCCGCATCGCCGTCCTCCCTCCTGACGCACAGAATGTGTTTGCAATTTCCGTGATTTTCCTGAAAATCCATGCAATCGCAGCGGTATTCCGCTCCGTGCTTTTCGATGATATGATCCTCGCGTCCGCCGCAGACAAGATAATGGTTGCCCTCGGCATTTGACACGATCAGCTCTGTTGATCTTATGAGGCGGTAGGGATCGATGCTGCTATAGATTTCATCGGTTTGGGCAGCAACCGGAATGGACTCCTCTCGATAAATCCGGGCGCTCCCTTGTTTACAGAGTTCCTCTGCTTCCTTCACAATCCTATCGGAGAGCTTTTCTCCGATCCCATCCACATTTTTTAGTTCTGCCGGTTTCGCCGTCGCGATGTCCTCTACAGAACGGAACCCTTCATCGGCAAGTGCCCTGGCGCGATGCCCTCCGACACCGCTCAGCTGCGTCAGCGTGGCGAGCTCACTTGACAAGCGGTACCGGAGCATATCCGACAGCATTTTTGTAAGTCTGTATGGCGAGCCATGCTCTTCCTTTCTCTTGCTCGCATCTTCATCGCCCAGCTCCTTTTTATCGATTGCGGAAAGGATCGCTTCCATCCCCTGCAACAGGCGGATGACGTTTTCCCGCAGGGCATAGATATCTGCCATATAAATCATGAAGTTTTTGGCAACCTCCTCGATAGACATCTCTGTTGTCAGGCAGTGGCAGATGGCCGCCATTTTGATCGCCGCAAGAATGCGCTTTGGCTCGGTCCCTTCCGGTAGCAGTTTTCGGAGTTTTTCCATGCTGCCATTCATAAGCGAGCTGGGCAGCGGCCGGACGATTTTGCAGAGCCAGTTGGTTTCCTCATAATTTGCGGGTAGAACTGGCTCACAGTCCGCGCACAGCGTTGCCGTCAGCAAAATGTCGAACAGGTATAGCCTCTTTCCCGCGGCATAGATTTCCTTAACTGTCCGCACCGTTTCCACGGAGAGCATCAGCTTAACGGCCAGTTTCCCGAGCAGGCCAACCTTGAGCGGCCTGTCCAAAACGTTGCCGGTCTCTTCCGTTTCATACAGCAGGTCCCCCAGCAGAAGGCTATTGACCATACCCTTGATCTCCGCTTCCTCGTGCTGCGCTTTATATAAGGTCATAGGCAAGAACCCTTCAGACAGTTCCCGTGCGGTTCTGGAGAATCCCGCGAACACTTCAATCAGGATCTGTTCCTGCATAAACTGCCGATGGATGAGCTGTGAATCCACGGACTCGCACTGCTCCTGCTGGTATTTCCTATTGCTGACCCATTTGGGGAGAAGCATGACCGCCTCTCCGCGCGTATCCAGTCCCGGCCTGCCGGCGCGTCCCGCGCGCTGGATATAGCTCCACACCGGCAGATCCGCAAGACCGCATCGCGTAAATGCGTAGGTGTCGTATATCACGACTTGCTGTGCCGGAATGTTCAAGCCCATCTCCAGTGTGGAGGTGGCGACCAGTACGCGCGTCGCGCCTGAACGGAAGTCGTTCTCCGCCTTCTCACGCTGCTCCGGCATCAGACCCGCGTGATGGCATCCTGCCGGTATGCCATTCTCTGTGAGATAGTCTGCCATTTCCTGCGCCCGTTTCCTGCTGTTGCAAAAGACGAGGGATTGTCCTCCGTCCTCCGTACAGCATCTGACTGTCCGAAGCAGAAGCTGCGGCTTGTCCTTCGTGCTGCTGAACCGCTCAAACGTCTTTTCCAACGGTACCTGCCGCCATGTCGACTGGTAATATGATCCGTGCAGCCATTCGGCAAGTTCCTCCGCGTTCGGCATGGTCGCCGAGAGTCCGATGAACCGTGCAAAGGGGTTCAGGCGCATGAGTCGTGTCATGATCCCCTCCAGCCTCGCGCCCCGGACATCCTGCCCCAGCAAATGAAATTCGTCGATTACGGCAAGACTGATTTCCGGTAACCAATCCCAGTGCCTGCGCCAGCTGCGCAGACAAGCGTCCATGCGCTCCGGCGTCATAATCAGAATTTGCGATTCCTGATAGCTGTGCTCTGATTTTGTCATTTGAAGCGTATCGCCGGTAAACACGCCAATCGTCACTCCCGGAAATCGTTTTGCCCATTCCCGCTGCTGTTGGGACGCAAGTGCCTTGAGTGGCGTGAGATATACTGCCTTATACCCGCTCTGTACCACGCTCTCTATAGCAAGCTCCGCGAGAAAGGTTTTACCGGAGCCGGTCGCCATATTGAGAAGCAGGTGTCTGCTTTCTTCCAGTAATCCAGCGTCTATGACCTCTCTCTGCGGCGGGAACAGCATTTTCCCGTTTGTTTCTGCCTTCATGGGTCCGTGACTCTACCTCTCTTGGGAATTCCTGCTTTTTGTTGCTTTCCGCGATCCGACACGCTCAATCATCGGCGTCAGTTCGGTTTCGACGTATTCGCTGATGATGGACAACGCCTCGTCATAGCTGCCGGAGGATGTCACACGAC
>JAFSLL010000215.1 GCA_017448455.1 Oscillospiraceae bacterium
ATTGTTATGGAGGTAGGTCAGTGCTTCACCAAGCCTGGATTTTGCAGAAGCATTTCTGGTTGAACCCCATGCCAAAAAGGCGTCAAGAACAGGCTTTGCCAATTCCTGCCGTTTCTGCCTTCGCTGTTCCGGGGAGAGGTTTTCGAAGGTACACTCCAATTGGAAGAGTTTCTCGCAATAAGCCTCTCCCTCCACTGCGGATCCGGCCTTTTTCCCATTCGGGAGCGCGGTTACCGCATCGTGAAATTTTCGCTTCAGATGTGCCATACATCCTACATGCGTCACTTCTTGCAGCGCATCATACCCGACATAACCGTCTGTCTGGAGGTATCCGGTAAACCCTGACAGGAAGTTTAGAGGGTATTTGCTTCCACGGCCTGGCTGGTATTCATACAGAACAACGGGGTGCTCTGTATAGCTTCCGGTTCGGTAGAGCCACATGTAACTCTTTGTCTGAGCTTTGCGTTCCGGCTCTCGAAGTACCTGGAGTTCCGTCTCATCTGCATTGATGATCTCCGCTTGCAGGAGAAGCTTGTGGAGTGCTTCATAAAGCGGCATAAGCCAGGTTTCGGTGCAGTAGATCATCCAGTTGGACATTGTCTGTCTGGAAAGGTCAAGGCCGCTGCGGCTGAAATCCTGCTCCATCCGGTACAGAGGACTTCCCATTACAAACTTCTGCGTCATGAGAAACGCCGCAGCTGCAGGAGAGCAGTAACTGCCGGGATAAACCATGGGCAGATGGGGTGTCTTTACAAATTGAGACTTGCCGATTTCGTCTTCGGTATCTTCCCCTTTGCAGTTCTGGCAGGCATAGTTCACATAGCGATCCTCGCGGACCACAAACTTGGCTGGGATGATTTCAAGAGTTCGCACAACTTCTTTCCCAACCGGCTCCATGACGGATCCGCAGACAGGGCAAATGCGATCCTCTTCACTCAGCTCATGGGGCACGACTTTCACTTCGCAGTTTTCCGGAAGCGTGTCCAGCATAAATACCCGTTTCTTCTTTTCAGCGGGCTTTCGCTCCGGAGCTTTCCGTTGCTCCTGCTCCAGTTCTTCCAGATGAGCATAGACTTCCGCCTCGTCAAAGAGCAGAGCCATCTGTCCGATGACTTCTTCAGAAGCAGATTCGTGCTTGGAGCCGAAGTGATTCTTTGAAAGTACCTTCAATTGCTCTTCCAGCCATCTGACCCGTCCGTGAAGCCATTCGTTTTCCTCATTAAGGTGGGAAAGCCGTTCATATTCCGCACTGGAAATTGTCACTGTTTCCGTGGTTCTTGTTGTAGTAAATGTGTCGTTTTTCATGGGCTCAGTGTACCACATTATGCGGAAAAACGCCACTTTTGCCCATCTTGAGCTTCGTCAATATAACGAATGGAATACCAGAACTAATCTCGTTTTTTCGCCGTCTGGAGCGATTCTGTGAGCCTGAAAAGAGAAAAAATCTCCTCCTCAAATCTCCAGCCTTATCTGAAGGTGTTTTCCGGAAATCTGCGCACAATACCCCAAAAAAATTTCTCTGTTTTGACTAAGAAAATTTCAGACCATCCGTTTTTACAGGACGATTCCGTGGCTCAATCTCAAAGCCCTGGCACAGCCATTCATACTGCTTTGCGGTGATCTGTATTGCTTCCTGTGTCGTTCTGGGCCAGCGGAAGCTTCCGCTCTCCAACCGCTTGTACAGCATGATGAACCCATTGGAATCCCAATACAGTCCTTTGATACGGTCATTGCGGCGGCCACAAAACAGAAACAGTGCATCACTGAAAGCATCCAGCTGAAACTGCTCCTGCACAATCCCGGCCAGACCATCTATTCCTTTACGGAGGTCAGTGTAGCCGGTTGCCAGATAAATCTTCTCCGGGGTAAATCCCTTTAGCATGTCTTCAAGGCTCTCAGTACCGAACTGATTGTCTGCTCGTCTGCACCGTTATATATCTCCATGCTGTATTGGCCGATTTGAATTGTTACTGCTGCGCTGCCGGCGGTGCTCAACGGCACTTCATAGAAGCTGCCAACTTCTGCCGATGCATACTTGTGGTAAAGCTTTTGCTGCCACTTGTAGTAGGTGTGATAACTCAGTCCTTGCTCAGCGCACCAGGCCTGTACGCCCAGTCCGCTTTCTCTGCACTGTTGGATTCGCGAAGCCCAGAGTTCCTCCTTCTTCTGGTGATTAAGCGCCTGCAAACTCTGCTCGGTCATATGCAAAAATTCCCCTTTCTCCATAGACTCTATGGCTTTGCCGTAGACTCTACGTTTTAGGCTCTATTTTCGCACATTCTCCGTTTTACCGCTACACGCCCTCACGTTTGACGCTTACGTAGGTATAATCCTCGGTATACCCATCCTCGCGGGTGAACTTTGCCAGCAATCCCAGCGCGTTATAGGCATAGCTCCGCGCACCACCGGCGTTTTCGCTTTTTACAAGATTGCCGTTGGCGTCGTAGGTATATGTCGTTTTGTCTGTGCCGCTGGTGCTGCTAATGAGCTGGTTAGCCGCATTATACCGCATGGCGGTCTTGACGCCGTTTTTCGTCTTCGCCGTCATGTTGCCGACCGGGTCGTAGACGTAGCTCTCGCTCTGGCCGTCGCTGCGGGTAAAGCTCGTGAGCTGGCCCAGCGGGTCGTACGTATACGCGCTTTCCAGCG
>JAFSLL010000216.1 GCA_017448455.1 Oscillospiraceae bacterium
TGCCGGGGATGCCGAGGCCCTGCTGGATCAGCTGCTTGAGGCTCCAGCCGGCGCAGTAGCCGGTGAGCATGCTGAGGTCGTGCAGGTGGATATCGCAGTTGCGGTGCGCGTCGGCGATCTCCTGGTCATAGACCTCGCTCAGCCAGTAGTTGGCCGTGACGGCGCCGGAGTTGGAAAGAATCAGGCCGCCGACGGAATAGGTGACGGTGGAGTTTTCCTTCACGCGCCAGTCGGAGACGTCCAGATACTTGTTGACCGTCTCTTTGTAATCCAGATAGGTGTTCTTCAGGTTGCGGATCTTCTCACGCTGCTTGCGGTAGAGGATGTAGGCCTTCGCCACCATCTCGTAGCCGCCGCGGGAGAGCACGGCCTCCGCGCTGTCCTGAATGTCTTCCACCGTGACCAGCCCATTGTGAATCTTCGGCAGGAAATCCGCCGTGACCTTCAGCGCGAGAAAATCAATCACACTGTCGGTATATTCGGTGCCGGTCGCGTCAAAGGCCTTGCGGATCGCGTCAGCAATCTTGCCGATGTTGAAGCTGACGATCTGTCCGTCTCTTTTTACTACGTTGTACATGTCTTCCCCCTGTGTTCTCCTCTATCTTAAAATGGTTACCGGAGCCGCAGCCTGTCCTCAAAGGCCGCGAAGCTCCGCTGTCGGGACAATCTCCCGTACGGCAGCGAGCAGCCGCCGCATCTCTTCTTCGGAAAAGGCGGAAAGTCCGCCGCCGGAAAGAATCGCGCCGGAATCCCGGAACTGCTGCAGATACCAGGCCTTCGTGCCCCGGATCCAGCGCGCCGCTTCCAGAAGACTCTCTTCCGTGTGCAGGCCCCGAACCACCGTGGTGCGGAGCTCATAGTCCACCGCGCCGGAGAGCAGGAAGTTTTTCGATTCCTCCACCGCTGCCATGTTTACCGCCGGAAGCCCGACGGTCTGCGCGTAGCGGTCCGGTCCGTTCTTGATGTCCATCGCGACGTAATCGACAAGCCCTTCCTCCACCAGCGCCTTCAGGCGCTCCGGGAAGAAGCCGTTGGTATCCAGCTTGATCCGGTAGCCCATCTCCCGCACCCGGCGGAAGAAGTCCGCGGCCCCGGGATGCATCAGCGGCTCCCCACCGGTGACAGCGACGCCGTCCAGAACCCCGCGCCGCTTCTCCAGAAAGGCAAACACCGCTTCGGTGTCCAGTCTCTCTCCGAACTGTTCCGGGATTACCAGCCCGGCGTTGTGACAGAACGGGCAGCGCAGGTTGCAGCCCTGGGTGAACAGCGTGCAGGCAACCAGCCCGGGATAGTCCAGGAGAGAAAGTTTCTGCATGCCCGCAAAAACCATATGCGCTCCCCTCTCTTTCCCTTTTCCGTGCCCTATGATAATGCCCCATCTTGTGCTTGTCAAGAGGAAAATCACAAGATATTGACATTTTATCCGCCTTGTAACCAATTTGAACACAAAATATTGTGTCGTTCATTTTTTTGTTTCCGCGTGTTTCAAAGCGTCATATCTTTTCAAAACTTTGAAATATGGCCTGTTTTCCCGCCCAAAACCGTGTTTGGAAGCGCTTTTGATCCGGAAAATTCGCCGTTGAAGCGAGGCACAAGCTGTGGTATAATTCTATTTTGTAATGCTGTATAAAAGGAGTTGCCCATGAGCAGAGCCGATGAAATTTTTATCCAGAACTGCCGTGACATCTTAGACAAGGGAATCTGGGATACGGACCGGGAAGTCCGTCCCCGCTGGGAAGACGGGTCCCCCGCCCACACCGTGAAGAAGTTCGGCATCGTCAACCGCTACGACCTCTCCGAGGAGTTCCCCATCCTGACGATCCGCCGGACCTACTGGAAGTCCGCCATTGATGAGCTGCTGTGGATCTGGCAGGCAAAGAGCAACAACGTCCGCGAGCTCCGGACCCGCGTCTGGGACGCCTGGGCGGATGAGAACGGCTCCATCGGCAAAGCCTACGGCTACCAGCTGGGAGTCAAACACCATTACCCCGAGGGGGACATGGACCAGGTGGATAAGGTCCTGTGGGATCTGAAGCACAATCCCGCCTCCCGCCGGATCATGACGAACATCTATACCTTCGCGGATCTCTCGGAGATGGCCCTCTACCCCTGCGCCTACTCGATGACCTTCAACGTCAGCGGAAAGCGCCTGAACGCCATCCTGAACCAGCGCTCGCAGGACATGCTCGCCGCAAACAACTGGAACGTGGTCCAGTACGCGGTCCTGACCATGATGATGGCGCAGGTCTCCGGCCTGGAGCCGGGCGAGTTCGTGCATGTGATCGCCGACGCGCATATCTATGACCGGCATGTCCCGGCCATTGAAGAGATCATCCAGAATCCCCCGAAGCCCGCTCCCCGCTTTCTCATTGACCCGGAGGTGAAGGACTTCTATGCCTTCACCCGCGACAGTTTCCGCGTCGAGGGATATGAATATTCTGATTTTACCGGGAAAATCCCGGTGGCGGTGTAAAGCCTATGGAAGCAATTGTAGCAGTATTTTCAGACTGGGGCATCGGCAGCGAGGGCACCCAGCAGGTCGTTCTGAGAGCGGACCGGAAGCACTTCCGGGAAGTGACGGAAGGCTGCGCCGTGCTGGTGGGCAGGAAGACCATGGAGGACTTCCCCGGCAGCAGGCCGCTCAAAGGCCGCAAGAACATCGTGATTACGCGACAGGATGTTGAAATTGAAGGCGCGGAGGTCGTCCACAGCGCCATGGAGGCGGCCGTGGCGGCGGACGCCTGCGAGCGCTGCCTCGTCATCGGCGGCGCCAGTGTCTACCGGCAGATGATGCCCTGGCTCGACACCGTTTATGTGACCAAGATCGACCTCGCTCCGCCCTCTGACAGCTTCTTTGTGAATCTGGATGCCTCCCCGGGCTGGATCTGCCGGGAGCAGAGCCCCTGGATGGAGGAAAACGGCGTGCGCTACTGCTTCTGCACCTACGTCCGCCTCAGGAAACAGGAGGGGAAACATTGAACCGCGAAATGGAAGAGTATCGCTCCGGGAAAAAGTCGCTGGAGCTGGTTCTCTATATCGCCGGCGGGGGCGCCTTCGGCGTCTTCCTGCGCTGGCTGCAGCTGCAGCTGGCTTTTAACGAGCTGGGGCTTCCGGAAAAAAGTTCATTTCATGTGATTCTGGTGCTGTATTTTATCGCCTGCGCGGGGGTGTTCCTGCACTTCATCCGCCGTTACGACAAGGCGCGCCTGTCCGCGCCGGAGGACTTCCGGGAGGCCTTCGGCAACACCGGCAGGCTCTATCTCGCCCTCCGCGTTGCGGCGGGTCTGATCGTTGCCGCCGGCGCGGCCCTGCTCTTCATGCAGACGGAGCTCGACAAAAACAGCACGGACTACCGGGTGCTCTCCGGGCTGGCCCTGCTCTCCGGACTTGCGTTTCCGGTGTGGCTGACGCTCGCCAACCGGGAAAAGCCGCCAAAGTCCTGGCTGCTCTGCGTGCTGTCCTTTCTCCCGATGTTCTGCTTCGCTGCCTGGATGGTCATCTGCTACAAACTCAACACCATCAACAGCGTGCTCTGGTCCTTTGCCGTCGAGCTGGTCGCGATCGCCCTCTCGATGCTGGCCTTCTTCCGCCTGGGCGGTTATGTATACGGACGGCCCAGCTGGAAGCGCTGTCTCTTCACCTGCGCGATGGCGGCGGTGTTCTGCATCACCTGCCTCGCGGAGGAGCGCTATCTGGGCATGCAGCTGATTTTCATCGGCACGGCGGGCGAGCTGATGCTCTGCTGCTGGATTCTCGTTACGCATTTCCTGAAGGGGGAGGCCCCTCCGAAGAAGGAGAAAAACACCGGCGGATTTGAAACGCTGTAATTGAGGTATGTTATGAAGACGCACAGAAGCTATTCGGCGGAGGAGCTGCACTACCTGAAGATGCTCTCGCGGCAGTATCCGACCCTGCGCTCCGCGGGCACGGAGATCATCAACCTGCAGGCGATTCTGAACCTGCCCAAAGGCTGCGAGCATTTTATTTCCGATGTGCACGGCGAGCACGAGGCCTTTCTCCATCTCCTCAACTCCTGCTCCGGCGTGATCCGGGAGCGGCTCGACCTGCTGTTTAAAGACAGCGTCACCAAAGCGGAGCTGGACCAGCTGACAACCCTCATCTGCTACCCGGAGGAGAAGCTGGAGCAGCTGAAGCCGCAGATCGCGGATCTCAATGAGTGGTACCGCATCACGCTCTACCGCCTGGTTGAGCTCTGCCGGAATGTCAGCGCGCGCTATTCCCGTTCCAAGGTGCGCAAGGCGCTTCCGGAGGATTACGCCTATATCATTGAAGAGCTCCTGCACACCCACTCCGAGGAGATCGACAAGCAGGCCTACTATAAGAATATTATCTCCACCATTGTGGAGATTGGGCAGGCGCCGGAGTTCATCTCCGCCATCGGTGATGTCATTAAGCGCCTGGCTGTCGACCGGCTCCATCTGGTCGGCGACATCTTTGACCGCGGGCCCCGGGCGGACATCATCATGGATTCGCTGCTCGCCCTGGAGAGCGTCGACATCCAGTGGGGCAACCACGACATTCTCTGGATGGGGGCCGCCTCCGGCAGCCGGACGCTCGTCGCGACGGTTCTCTCCAACTCCATCCACTATAACAATCTGGAAGTCGTGGAGACCGGATACGGGATTTCCCTGCGGCCGCTCTCCGTCTTCGCCAACGAGGTCTACAGCGACTGCGATGTTTCCCGCTTCGCGGTAAAGCTCACGGGCGATGACAGCACGCACTATACGGAGAAGGACATGCTCCTCTCCGCTCGCATGCACAAGGCGATCACGGTCATCCTCTTCAAGCTGGAAGGGCAGAAGATCCTGCGGCATCCGGAATACGGCATGGAGGACCGCCTTCTGTTGGACAAGATCGACTTTGCCCGCAGATGCGTCACCATCGGCGGAAAGACCTGGCCGCTGGAGGACGCCGATTTCCCGACGGTGGATCCGGCAGACCCGTACGCGCTCACCGAAGAGGAGAACAGCGTCATCGACCAGCTGACGGCTTCCTTCGAGCGCAGCGAGAAGCTGCAGCGCCATGTCCGCTTCCTCTACTCCAAGGGCAGTCTCTACAAGATTCACAACGGCAACCTGCTCTTCCACGGCTGCATTCCGCTCCGGGAAGACGGCAGCTTCCTCCCGTTCCGGCTTGGGGAGGAGGAGCTGAGCGGCAAGGCCTTTCTCGACTTTGCCGATACCGCGGCAAGGCAGGCCTACTATTATAAATCGGGATCTCCGGAGCGCAAGCTCGGCATGGACTTCCTGTGGTTCCTGTGGGCGGGCCGCAACAGCCCCATCTTCGGCAGAGACCGCATGACCACCTTCGAGCGGCGGTTCATCGCGGACGAAGCCGCCTGGGCGGAGCCGAAAAACGCCTATTACACCCTGTATCAGGATCCCGCGGTCTGCGACCGCATCCTGAAGGAATTCGGTCTGGAAGGGCCGCACTGCCACATCATCAACGGCCATGTGCCGGTCCGGGCCAAGAAGGGCGAGAGCCCCATCAAGGGCCGCGGCAAGCTGATCGTCATTGACGGCGGCTTCTGCAAAGCCTATCAGTCCACCTCCGGCATCGCCGGATACACGCTGATCTCCACGTCCAACTCCTACCGGATTGTGGCGCACCAGCCTTTTGTCGGCCACGACAGGGCCATCCGGGAAAACGCGGGCATCTCGCACTCCATTGAGGTGTTCGAGCGGCAGGAGACCCGGCAGACCATCGCGGACACGGACAACGGCAAGGAGCTTCAGGTCCGCATCGAGGACCTGCGCGTCCTGCTGGACGCCTACCGGGACGGTGTCATCAAGGAAGATCACCGCGGCAGATAAGATTTGACAATCGAAAAAGCGCACAGGAGCGCACAGGGGACGGTTCTCTGTGTTCACATTGAACACA
>JAFSLL010000217.1 GCA_017448455.1 Oscillospiraceae bacterium
CATCGGGATAATCTGTTTTTTGCGGGACATGACGCCCGGGAGGAAGAGTTCATTGTTTTCCGGCTTTTTGCTGAAAGCCTGTGCTATCGTCTCATCGCTACCGAGATAAAGGAGATAGGAACCCTCCAGAAGTACATCCGTAATCATGAGGATGATCATATCCAGCTGCTGACGCTCACGCATGGCCTGCAGACAGCTGAGGAATTCCTCTTTCCGCTGCATGAGAACAGCGGAATCTGCACAGGTAATCTGAGAAACTCCAATATCCTGCCCCGAAATGTGGAAGCGCTTGTAATCTGTATTGATCAGCTCCTCCGCGGTCTTTTCTGCCGCACCGGAGACAGAGAAAAGAGCCTTGCCCAGTTCTTCCAGAGAGACGTGGGCGATTTTGGAAAGACGCTCCGCCATGGCGATGTCTTTCTTGGTGCAGGTCGGCGATTTGAACATAACCGTGTCAGAGAGGATGGCTGCCGCCATCAGACCGGCGATCTTCCGGGAAGGAATAACGCCGAACTCCTGGTACATGCCCGTCAGGATGGTATTTGTGCTGCCTACCGGCTCATTGCGTACAGAGACCGGCTGAACAGTCTGAATATCCGCAAGGCGGTGATGATCGATGATCTCCATTATTTCCACCTGCTCCAGACCGGGAACCGACTGGGCCGCTTCATTGTGGTCAACCAGGACAACTTTCTTGCGACGCGGCCTCAGCAGGTGAAATCGGGAAAGCGTACCGACCACATGCTCTTCTTCGTCAAGCACGGGGTAGCAGCGGTAGCGGCTTTTGAGAAGAATTTCGCGGACATCATCAAGATAGTCATTGAGATGGAAACAGATGATATCCTCAGTGTGTGTGATGCTTTTGACAGGGATGGCCTGATAGATGACACGGGAAACGGTGCGCCCGTCAAGCGGAGTGGAGATAATGCAGGGCGTTTCATAGGAAGCCCATTCAGGCTGTATTTCCGCCTGGCACAGGATAACGCAGGTTGCGCCGTTGGCAGCTGCTTTTTCCACCGCGTCCGGCTGATTTCCGCAGATGAGAATACCGTCCCTGCAGCGGCCGCTTTCATAGGCGGAAGGAAGAGCAATCACGACATTTCCGGAAACAGAGTTGACGGTGTTGTAAAGCTCATTTACAACCCTGCCTTCAATTACACTCAGCAGATTGAACAGGGGCAGTTCGTCGATACTGGAATTATAAACAGCCTGCATGTCGTAGGAGGCAATATCCCCGGCTGAGAGGACACCGTACAGAGTGCCGTCGTCATTCAGGATGGGGAGGGTGGCAATTTCATTATTCCGCATGGTTTTCCATGCCAGATCCAGAGGTACGGTGTTGGTGAGCTCCGGGGGATGGTCAAAATCAAGATCGCGGATTTGCGTCCGCATATTCTGAATATACTCGGGAGGATCAACACCGAACATATCCAGCAGGCGGCGAGTTTCATCGTTGATGGCTCCAATACGGACAGCCTTATACTCCCGCATGCCGAGCGCGTTGCGCAGCGCTGCATAAGACAGGGAAGCGACGATAGAATCGGTGTCCGGGTTGCGATGCCCGGTGACATATATTTCGCTCATAAGATACCTCCGGAGAAAAAGAAAGCTGACAATGGAAAGCAGGGAATGAAAGAATAAACGATGTAAATAATATTATACCCTGAAATGACGGACGAATGCAAGAAAAAACTGAAGCCGGTTTTCAGCAGGGAGAGAACAGAAAAACTGAAAAAACATGCTGCAATGCTACTTTCTGCTTGATTTCAGGCGGCTATGCGTATATAATAGGGCGTCAGTGTGTGAAAGGATTCACATACTGAAGTAATCACAGACAGGAGAGTTTTATGGAACAGATAAACCTGAAGCTGATTGATGACATTCTGGAAAAGCACGGAAATGACAAGACCAGAATCATATCCATTATGCAGGAAGTGCAGGGAATATATCGTTACCTGCCGAAAGAAGCACTGCAGCATATTGCAAAGAAAGTCGGTATCAGTGAGGCAAAGATCTATGGCGTGGCAACATTTTACGGAAACTTTTCCTTGGACGCCAAGGGCAAGTATGTTCTGAAAGTATGTCGCGGAACCGCCTGCCATGTACGCCGTTCGGAAAAGATACTGGAAGCACTGTATGAAGCAATCGGTATCAGCCCGGATCAGGAATCTTCCGATGACGGATTGTTTACAATAGAAATTGTCCACTGCCTTGGCGCCTGCGGGCTTGCCCCTGTCGTTATGGTGAACGATGACGTACATTCGGCCATGACACCGGAAAAGGCGAAAGCTATGATTCAGGAAATCCGTGAGAAGGAGGGAATGTAATGCGTACAAGACTGGAAACGCTTGAACAGTTCAAGGAGTATCAGGAGATCTTCAGAAAAGCGTTTGAAGCAGAAAAACGCAAAGTTCTCGTCTGCTGCGGCACAGGCTGTGTTGCCGGCGGAAGCCTTAAAATTTACGAAGCGCTGAAAACGCGAATGGCCGAACTGGGCCTGAAGACAGAAGTGGAACTAGCCATGGAACCGGAAGCCGATGTGATCGGCGTGAAAAAGTCAGGCTGCCCCGGCTTCTGTGAGATGGGCCCGCTGGTACGCATAGAACCGGAAGGCTGGCTATATACCAAGTGCAGGCGGGCAGATGTTGACGAGATCATCGAGAAAACGATCATCGGCGGAGAATACATCGAGCGGCTGGGATACAACAAGGGCGACAGGCTTTATAAAAAGCTGGAGGATATTCCGTTCTATAAACTGCAGACAAGGCGCATGCTGGAGTACTGCGGGCACATTGATGCGGAATCCATTGAAGAGTATATTGCCATCGGCGGATACAGCGCGCTTGCGAAAGCCCTTTTTGAGATGGAACCGCAGGGAATCATCGAAGAGATCAGCGATTCCGGTATCCGCGGACGCGGCGGTGCAGGCTTCCCGATGGGAAAGAAATGGGCTCAGGTTGCAGCGCACAAGGAATCTCCGAAGTTCATTGTCTGCAACGGCGATGAGGGTGACCCGGGAGCATTTATGGACTGCTCCTGCATGGAAGGCGTTCCGAACAAGGTGATTGAAGGCATGATCATTGCAGGAATCGCAACGGAATCGGAAGAAGGATATATCTATGTACGTGCAGAATATCCGCTGGCCGTACAGCGGCTGCGCAATGCCATTTCCCAGGCGGAAGAGCTCGGACTGCTGGGTGACAACATACTCGGCAGCGGGAAAAACTTCCATCTGCGCATCAACCAGGGTGCAGGCGCATTCGTCTGCGGTGAAGGTTCGGCTATGACGGCATCCATTGAAGGAAACCGCGGGATGCCGCGCACCAAACCCCCGCGCTCTGTCGACAAGGGCCTGTTCAATGCACCGACCTGCCTGAACAATGTGGAAACCTTTGCAAATGTACCGGATATTATCGCAAAAGGCGCGGTCTGGTTCAAATCAGTCGGCACAGAAGGAAGTACGGGAACAAAGACCTTTGCGCTGACAGGCAATGTCGTCAATACCGGCCTGATAGAAGTGCCGATGGGGACAACCCTGAGAGAGGTTGTCTACGATATCGGCGGAGGCATTAAAAACGGCAAGGAGTTCAAAGCGGTTCAGATCGGCGGACCTTCCGGGGGCTGCCTGACTAAAGATCATCTCGACCTGCCGATGGACTTTGACTCGCTGAAAAAGGTTGGCGCGATTATCGGGTCCGGCGGTCTTGTCGTCATGGATGAAGACTCCTGCATGGTGAACATTGCCAAGTTCTTTATGGACTTTATCTGCAATGAAAGCTGCGGAAAGTGCACTCCATGCCGTGAAGGAACGACCCGTATGCTGGATATTCTGACCAGGATTACGGAAGGAAACGGAAGAGACGGCGACATTGAGCAGCTGAAAGAGCTGGCCAAGATGGTTATGAGTTCTTCTCTCTGCGGACTCGGAAAGACTGCGCCGAACCCGGTGCTCTCTACACTTCAGAACTTTGAGGAAGAATACCGCGAGCATATTTATGACAAGAAATGTCGCACCGGCACCTGCAAGAAGCTGACAACGCTTGTGATTGATCCGGAGAAGTGCATCGGCTGTACGAAGTGCGCGCGCAACTGCCCGGTCAATGCAATTTCCGGTACGGTGAAACGCCCGCACAGCATCGA
>JAFSLL010000218.1 GCA_017448455.1 Oscillospiraceae bacterium
CTTCTTCGAGGACCGATCCGGCCACATCCTGAACGACGACCTGCTGTCCCGGCTGATCTCAATGCCAAATGTGATCGTGACCTCCCATCAGGCGTTTCTGACGGAAGAAGCGCTAAACAACATTGCGGAGACTACGGTGAACAATATCCTATCCTATTTTGAAAAAGATGGTATTTGCGACAATGAGCTGTGCTATCGCTGTGGAAACATCGAGCATTGCAAAAAAGAACGAAAAGAAAGATGCTTTTAAGGAGGAAAAGATCATGAGAGCGTATGTAGATCAGGAAATGTGCATCGGCTGCGGCCTGTGCGAGGGGACCTGTCCGGGAGTGTTCCGGATGAACGACGCGGGAAAGGCTGAAACCTATGCCGATACTACCGATGAGAACCATGACACTGTAATGGAAGCCATCAACAGCTGTCCGGTCAGTGCGATTCGAGAGGAGGAGTAATGTGTGAGAAAAATCGTAAAAGGCAATGTCAGTTGGGTCGGCTACATTGACTGGGAGCTTGAGAGCTTTCACGGGGATGACTACTCCATCATGAACGGCTCAAGCCAGAATGCCTACCTGATTGAGGAGGGCAAAACTGTCCTCGTTGACACGGTCTGGACGCCTCATCGCTTCGATTTCGTGGAGAATCTGAAGAAGGAGATCGAGCTGAGCAGGATCGACTTCATCGTGGCGAACCACGGGGAGTGCGACCACTCCGGCTCCCTGACCGCGCTGATGGAGGAGATTCCGAACACGCCCATCTATTGCACGGCACAGGCCGTCAAGAGCATTGAAGGGCAATATGGCAAGCGTGACTGGAACTTCCATGTGGTCAAGACCGGCGACAGCGTGGACATCGGAAACGGCAAAAAGCTGGTGTTCGTGGAGATGAAGATGCTTCACTGGCCGGATTCAATGGCAACTTATATGACCGGAGACAACATCCTCTTTTCCAACGACGCCTTCGGTCAGCACTACGCGGTCGAGGAGTTGTTCAACGACAAGGCGGATCAGTGCCTGCTCTGGAAGGAGGCCATGAAGTATTTTGCCAACATTCTGAATCCCTTTGCGCCGATCCTGACCAAGAAGCTGGCGGAGATCACCGGCTTCAACATAGCTATTGAAATGATTGCTCCGTCCCACGGCGCGATTTGGCGTGATAATCCCTTTCAGATCGTGGAGAAGTACGCAAAGTGGGCGGATGCCTACCAGGAGGATCAGGTGACCATCGCCTACGACACCATGTGGGAAGGCACAACAAAGATCGCCCATAAGATCGCGGAAGAAATCCACCGCCAGAGTCCGAATACCGTGGTAAAGGTCTTCAATATTGCCAAGGCTGATAAAAACGAGGTCATGGCCGAGGTGTTCAAGTCCAGGGCAATCGCCGTCGGCTCGCCCACCGTCAGCAACAGCTATCTCAGTTCTGTTGCCGGTTGGCTGGAGTTCCTCAAGCAGCTCAAGTTCAAAGGTAAAAAGGCCGCTGCCTTTGGCTGTTACGGATGGAGCGGTGAAAGTGTGAAGCTCCTGCAGGCCAAGCTGTCTGAAGCTGGGTTTGAAGTGATCGACGAGAATATCCGATTCCAGTGGAATCCGGAGGAAGCAGATCTGGCCGGAATCCCGAAATTGGTCAGGGCGCTGCTGGGTCTTTCGGCAGAATAAGGTTTTCAGGAGGAATGCGATATGGATAGCAGGATGTTTTGCTTTCAGTGCGCACAGACCGCAGGGGGTTCCGGTTGCAAAGGAAAAGCGGGCGTCTGCGGGAAAACCGCTGATGTTGCCGCTCTCCAGGACAAACTGACCGGTGCCTTGATCGGGCTTGCTCGCGCCACGAATGGCAGCTCACAGACTATGGAAAACACCTATAAACTGATGATCAAGGGACTGTTCACGACTATCACCAATGTTTGTTTCAATGAGGAGACGCTGGGTGCCCTCATCAATGAGGTACACGCAGAGAAAGAACGCATCGTCCCGAATTGTTCGGGTTGCGCCGATTCCTGTGGACGTAACAACGATTATGACATAGAAAAGCTCTGGAGCGCGGATGAGGATGTCCGCTCCCTGAAATCTCTGATTCTCTTCGGTATTCGCGGGATGGCGGCTTATGCCTATCATGCGGGCGTTCTTGGGTATACCAGTGATGAAGTCAATAAGTTTTTTGCTAAGGCGCTCTTTGCCATTGGCGAGGATTGGGGCATGGATCAGCTCCTGCCTATCGTGCTGGAAGTTGGTCAGGTAAACTTTTCCTGTATGCAGATGCTGGACAAAGCAAATACAGAAACCTTTGGAAATCCCGTCCCGACCAGTGTACCTCTCAAGATTGAAAAGGGTCCCTTCATCGTCATCACCGGCCATGATCTCTTCGATCTTAAACAGCTTCTGGAGCAGACGAAGGACAAAGGAATCAATATCTACACTCATGGCGAGATGCTTCCCGCTCATGGTTATCCTGAGCTGAAGAAGTATCCCCAACTCAAGGGCAACTTTGGCACTGCCTGGCAGAACCAGCAAAAGGAGTTTGCCAACATCCCCGCGCCTGTGCTGTTCACCACCAACTGCCTGATGCCGCCGAAGGACAGCTATAAGGACAGGGTGTTCACCACGGAGGTCGTTTCCTATCCTGAACTCGTCCATACCGGCGAGGACAAGGATTTCACGCCCGTCATCGAGAAGGCGCTGGTGCTGGGCGGCTATGACGAGGATAAACGGTTCACCGGCATCAACGGCGGCGATACTGTCATGACCGGCTTC
>JAFSLL010000219.1 GCA_017448455.1 Oscillospiraceae bacterium
ACCAAGTATTTTACATATTATGCCCGGGGATGGTATAGTATACTCAGAACATAACACGGAGGAAATCACATGGTCTTCTATTTTACAGCCACAGGCAACAGCCTTTACGTAGCCAAGCATCTGGACACAGAACTCATCAGCATCCCTCAGGAAATGAACAAGACCGACCGACATTATAAAGCCGATAAGATCGGCATCGTATGTCCACTGTTTGAATTGGATCTGCCCGATTTCATCAAAGATTTCATCCGCAGCTCCACATTTGAGACGGAATACTTCTACATCATCGTCACCTATGGAATGCACCATGGCGGCGTTGCGGAACGTGCGCAGGAATTCCTGGAGAGCATTGGGAAAAAGGCTGATTATATCAACACGATCATCATGCTGGATAATGCCATCATCGTCTTCGACATGGAGCAGCAGAAACTGCTTGAGCCGGAAAAGAAAGTCGATGAGCACATTGCTATGCTGAAAGCAGATATCGACGCCTGCAAACACGAGATCCAGTTTGCGGCGGAAGAGGAGAAGACTTTCTACCAAGGGTTTATGAAGATGACGGAAGAGTACGGCCGCATGTATTCCTTCCCGCTGTATGGAGTCACAGATGCCTGTGTAGGCTGCGGCACCTGTACCCGTGTCTGCCCGCGGGGATGCATCCGCGTAGAGAACAGCAGACCTGTGTATGACTATACCCACTGTGTCAACTGCATGGCTTGTGCACATGCATGCCCGCAGAATGCCATCAAACTGGTATGCGTCAAGGAGCCTAATCCGAACGCACGGTATCGCAACCCCAACATTTCGTTGGCAGAGATCATCCAGGCCAATCAGCAGAAGTAAGATAAAGCGTCGTCTCCTGTCCTGTACTGTCCGGTCTGCGCGCGGCAGAATCCGGTGACGGGCGACCGCTGCGAGAAATGCGGCGCGCCGCTGCTGAAATAAAAACACGGTAATGAAAATCATGGTCAGCGCCTGTCTGATGGGCGAGAACTGCAAGTATAACGGTGGGAACAATTGTAACGAAAAGGTCCTGCGGCTCGCGGCGGACAATGAGATGATTCCTGTGTGTCCGGAGCAGATGGGCGGCCTGCCGACACCGCGCGTTCCGTCAGAGATCGCGGACGGCGTGGTTACGGCGAAGGACGGACGGAACGTGGACAGAGAGTTCCGTCTAGGTGCGGCCAAGTGCCTGAAGATCGCTTTGCGCGAGCAGCCGGATCTGATTGTGCTGCAGTCCAGGAGCCCCAGCTGCGGAGTAAAGCAGCGGTATGACGGCACATTCACAGGAAAACTGATCGACGCGCCGGGTGTGACCGCAGAGCTCCTGATGAAGAACGGATTCCACTGCGTGGATGTCGAGGACCTGAACTAAACGCAGGCCTGAATAAAACAAAAATGGAACCGGCTTATTAACCAGGCCGGTTACTTTTACGATCTGCGTGTTCTGTGAACTTATTTCTCGGCTCCTACACATCCCAGATACAGTTCCCACGTGTCTACGGGATCACGGGGCAGATCATGGTAGACGAGGAACGAACTGTCGGTGTTCTCCTTTGTGTAAGAAACTGAGAATGAGGTTGTTGAGGCGGAATAACAATTGAGGCAGCAGACAGTGGTCAGCGCACCGTTCGAATAACCGAGGAGCGTATAGTCGGGGTACATGGAAGAATAATTATCGCCTATTTCCTGGTCGTACTTTACATAAATATAGAGATGGCCGTTCTTGAACTCGGGTTCGCCCGGGGTGAAATGATCTCTGAAATCTTCCGTATCCATGTTCGCGATCTCCAGGATCTCATAATCCATGTGATCGATCTCAGGCATCTCTGTACCGGTACTGATATCGTATTTGAAAACCGTGGGCAGGGCGAAGGCTATCGGATAGTTTTCAACTCCGGCCGGTATAAAAACGGTATCCCTGAATGTTTCTGAATACGTGCCTTTCAGCATATTGAATACTGCCAGCGCATTGCCGTCTTTATCAATAGCTTTGTACTTAAACGTGACCATGGCGGGCACATCTCCGCTGTTGGTGCCATAGGTCAGAATGTTGTAACGATCCTGGTCGCCCGGATCCTGATATAGCACAGGATCAAATGTCAATGTAACGGCAGCTTCCGGCTCCGGTTCCTCCGCGGCACTTTCAGTCGTGCTCTCGGTCACACTCTCGGCCGGCACAGTGCTCTCGGCAACACTTTCAGCCGGGGCAACGCTCTCGGCAGGCTGTGATGCCTGCTCTTTGCTGCTTTCAGCTGCTGCAGAACTCTGGGCAGGCGCCGGCTCTTCAGAGCTTTTCGCGTTGCAGGCAGCGCACAGACACAACAGAACAGAAATGATCAGTACCAATGCTTTTTTCATGATAAACCTCCAATGTTGCATAATGAGATCTCCAGAAGATTATACGCCTGAAATCACCGAAAAACAATTGTAAACCTGAAGGCGGTCCGGCAGGAAAAGAATCTTGAAAGAATCCGGCTTTTATGCTACCATGTAGAAAACACCCCTGATACGCAGCGGAGCTGCCGGCGGCATTGCCGGTACCGTTCCGTCGCTGTCCGCACAATCCGTTACTGAAAACCGAAAGGAGTCCGTCTATGTATAAGTTGTATGATCTCTCGCATGTCATCGACCCCAAGAACGCGCCGCGCAAGTTCCGTGTCGAGACCATCGGGGCCGATACCGTCAACCATAACGTTGTGCGTCTG
>JAFSLL010000220.1 GCA_017448455.1 Oscillospiraceae bacterium
AGGGATCCGGCGACTGCGGTCGCTGGGTACTTGTCTTTTCAGTCGCTGCAGGCAGCGCCTTCAAAGACAAGTCATGCCATTATCATACATCCTTCAGCGGTATTTTTCTACCCGTCCGTGTCCACTTTTATGATAGCATCAGGGCTCAAGGCCTGGACTTATCTCGTCAATCGGGATAAGTCCAGATACCGCTCCTACAGCGACGCCATCATCGCCGCCGTGAACGGATATTTTGATTGTGAGGCACGGCTCACCGACGATCCCTATCTGGAAACGAGGGAGAAGGAGGACGCCTTTCTGCAGCGGGTACTGGAGACCGTCGAGCGCGGCGCTCAGGCCAATCCGCTGGCCGGCCTCGCCGCGCTGCTGCAGGCAGTTCCGCCGCAGGCGGAAGACAACACCGCTGTCGAAAACGATCTGGATACGGCGATGGATTTCATCAACGGGCTATGAGATGCAGACAGGCGGCGGAATCGAATCCGCCGCCTGTTTAGGATATGAATGTGTGATTCCTCGACAAACTGGAATTTGAGTCAATTAGCTTTATCGAATAATATCTTCTTTCTTGCGATGTGTTGCATGATAGCTTCAGCAATGATCCTATGCCCTTGTTCATTTGGGTGGATACCATCCTCGCAAAGGTACCCTGAATAGTTCTTTTGTTCAAGAAATGCTGATGTAATATCGATGACGGGAATACTACTTTCGATCGCTATCTTAAAAACCTCAATATTGTAACGTTCATGCCAGTTTGTTATATACTGTCTGTCATTTTTCATCCATTTCAGTATATTATCTTCCGACAAACCACGTGATATATGCTTAAGATACCGTGCAGAGTCAATAGGAGGAAGAGACAACAACACAGGCTTTTTGTCTATATTCTTTATTTGATCGATAATACAAGAATATGTTGCTATAAAATCTGTGATAGTACTCTTCGGAAGATGCTCTCTATACGGATCTTCCGAGATATCCTTCCAGTTGAAGTCACAGTCATTACCGCCAAATTCCAGTACCACATATTCAATAGAGGATTCACTAATAGCCGAAAGATTTCTCTCGAAAACCTTCTCTCCTTTATCAATAGTGCTTCCTAATTTTGCTTTGTTATGGATAACGATACCTAATGCCTCTTCACATCGTCTATAGAAGGATGCATCTGTCACTCTGTAATGTTCGTTCTCATAAAGAACGCCCTTTAGAACGGAGTCGCCAAAAGCCAACATTGTTTTCATATTAAGACCTCTCTCATGATTCCGGGTCTCAAAGTTCTTCCTTCTCCGAAAATCCCGATTTATCGATTATAGCCCGACAAAACATCTGATTTCCTGTTCCAGGAGTCGAAATACGTTTGCGACCAGATACCCATCAGCAATCGCATGATTCAGACGAACGGTCACAGGCATGACAAGCCTGCCGTTTTCTTCTCTGTATTTTCCCCAGTTAATGATCGGCGCAAAATATAGATATCCATCAGGAAGTTCAAGATGAAGTGAATCATAGGAAAGCCAGGATATATAAGATGCATCGAACCAGTTGGGATGATTCGTCGTATCCAGACCGTATTCTCTTGTTTTCTTTGCCTCTTCAACATCACGCAATGCAGCAGTATAGAACTTTTCATAGTCCTCATCATATTCCGTATATACAGGCGTACAGGTTTCCGTATCTTCATGAAAAACATACTGCGTAGGATTGATTACGTCATAGCAGATCAGCTCATCTGTCTGCCAAAGATATCCCATTCTGTAGTCTTCGCGTGAATTCATGACTTTTGAAAGGATAAACAGGAAATTGATGTAAAACTTCGTCCCTGTGTTCCTGGAGTATGCGGCGAGCTCTGTTACGTCTATTCTCGAAGTTATCGAGGTCGAGCACTTACAGTCTTCCGTAAAGTGGCGAAATACACCTTTTCGATAATACGTCCCTTTATCAATTACTTTATAGTTAATTTGCTTCATTCTTACACCCCCGACCTTCTGCTCGTTCAGAAGAAGTATAACCGTATCTCCACAAATGTCGATTTGTCGACGTGATTATAACACATGATTCAATTGGAGAGAAGAAAAACGTTAGAGAAACCGAGCCATGGCTACCACATCCGGCCGGGGATGATACCACTGTAGTATCACTCCCAGCCATTTATAGTACCAAAATTCAAACACAGAACACGCAGATACCATTTGATCCAGCGCTTGATATCAAGTCCGGGAAAAGTGGTATCTGCGTTCATCATTTTTACTACCAAAGGAGATGATTACCATGACAGAAGAGCAAAAGAAACTGCTCCAGGCGAAGCACCGGCTGGAAGAGGCGCAAATGCGGGATCGGGAGAAAGAACGAAAAGCCCGAACACGTGGGCGGATCCAGAAAGGCGCGCTGGTCGAGAAGTACTGTCCAGCTGCCGTTGACATGACGATGGATGAACTGGACATGTTTTTGCAAAAGACGTTTCAAGCATGAGAGTTGGGGCGTTCCGGGAGACCGGGGCGCTCCGCTTCTTTTTTATCCCGAAGGGCGCACTTACTCACCACCGGCTAAAGGCCGGCGGTGGTACTGCCGCTTCGCGCCAGCTGTGCGCTCTGCGAGGCGGATTGCGCTCTCTGCGGAGAGCGCCAGACAATGCTGCCGAGACTGCGGTCCCGATCATCATTGTCTGCGCGAAGGGATCGGTGCGCCGTTCCCTCCGCTTGCGAAAACCTGCCACCGGCAGCTTTGTCGCAGAGGCAGGGTCGGACATGTTTGGCCGCCCCTGCATTCTCTTTCACGAAAGAGAATCAGAAAGGATTGGAGGTGAAAACGATTGGCCATTTACCATTTGGAGGCGAAGGTCATCAGCCGAGGGACAGGTCGTTCTGCCTGCGCGGCTTCGGCTTACATGAGTTGCTCCGCCATCTACAACGACTATGACGGCGTTCAGCACGACTACACGCGCAAACAGGGGCTCGTCTGGTCGAACGTCTTCCTCCCGGATTGCGCCCCAGTGGAATGGCAGGATCGCGCTGTCTTGTGGAACTCTGTCGAGGAAGCTGAGAAAACGAAAGACAGCAGACTGGCCCGTGAGTTCGTCGTGGCGTTGCCTGTTGAGCTTGGCAAGCTGGACTGGATCAATCTGCTGTCAAAGTTTATCTATCAGCAATTTGTCAACGAGGGCATGTGCGCGGACGTGGCGATCCACGATACGGACGGCCACAATCCCCACGCACATATCCTGCTGACCGTGCGGCCTCTCAACGAGAACGGCACCTGGCAGTACAAGACGGAGAAGGAATACCTCTGCGCGAAAGACGGAGAAGAACGCGGTTTCACTGCTGCCGAATTCAAGGACGCGCAGAAGGACGGCTGGGAAAAGCAGTATCTGTATAAGGTGGGAAAGAAGAAGGAGTATATGGCCCCATCCGTTGCCGAAGCGCAGGGCTTAGAGCGAACGTCCAAGCACCCGAAAAGCACCAAGTACGGCAGACAGAATCCGATCTCCGAGCGCTGGAACAGTGAGGAACAGCTTGTCCTCTGGCGGGAGGCCTGGGCCAATGCGGTCAACCATTCTCTGGAACGGTACGGTTTTGACGAGCGTGTGGATCACCGGAGCTTTGCTGAGCAGGGGCGTGATGAACAGCCGACGATCCATGAGGGCGTTGCAGCCCGTGCGCTGGAGAAGAAGGGAATCGTCTCTGATCGCTGTGAGCTGAACCGGCAGATCAGGCGGGACAATGCCCTGCTGCGTGAGATCAAGGCGCAGGTCAAAAAGCTGCTGGAGGCTGTCAAGAACACGATCCCGGCGCTTGCGGAAGCCATGGAGTCCGTGCGGGAAAAGATGATTATTTTCAAGTACCAGCTTGGCTATATCTTGTCGGGCAAACGCAGGCTGACAAAGAGCCTTGATGTGATGAAGCCGGAGCTGGAACATTACACCCGGATCGCCGGACAGATCAGGGAAAAGAGCAAAGAGCGGAACACGCTGCTTGCAGAGAAAAAGAAAATTCCGGCACTCAACATCATCAAACACAGGGATCTTTCCCGCCGCATTGCGGAGCTGACAGAAGAACTGGAAGAACTCCGCTCTGAAAAGAAGCAGCTTCTTGCCATGCTGGATTATGTGGAGGATACCACACTTTCCGCTGTGAAGATGGACGTTTCCGCAATGGAAGCCAATCTCGCCAAACTGGAGCAGCAGGAGCAGAAATATACTGCCGAGCTGGATGCTGCCCTTGCGGAATACAGCGAGCTGAAAGCCCAGGCAGCGGATTTCGATTCCGATGAGCTTGCTATGGCGCAGCTTGAGATCCGGCCGCAGAAAGAAGCTTCTGCTGAAAGCAAGATCCAGGCCGCCTATGGAGACAAGTATGATTTCTGGACCATGATCGGCGCGAAACGGGATGTGGCGGAGTTGCTGGGCGAAGAAGAGCCCCGATCCATCCGGGAGCGGCTCAGACGAAAAGAGCTGGAGAAGGAACGGATCAATCAGGCGCGGCAGCCTGAAAGAAAAAAGCAAAAGGATCGTGGATGGGAGCGGTAATTGCCGCTCCCATCCTCTTGAAAAACTTCGGATATCTTCAAGTTAAGGCAGAGAGGCAATAAGGTCTCTTCGTCCTTAATTTCTTTCTCGATCTTTTTCATGTCTTTCATTCGGCATGTTCCTTTCCTTCAGCTTCACGGGGTACCCCCGTGTCGGTTTTGGGTTTGTATTCATAGCGAATATAGCAGATTTGATCTTTGCTTCCCGTCACGGCCTCCATAAACGCGAGAGCACGATTTCTCAGTGCTCTCTGCGCCTTCCGAGGCGTCAGGGAGCGGTCGGGCATCATAATCTCGGAAAAGCTGACCGTGATTGCCGGCCGCTTGAGGAAACGAAAAAGCCCCTTTCGTTTCCGGTATGTGACGACCATGGCCACCGCAGGGGCGTTTTCCTTGACGGGATAGCGAAAAGAGGTGTCCGGGAAGGGCCGGATCCCCGTGTAATACGGCCAGATATGCGCCTCGGGGAACATGGCGACACAGGCATTC
>JAFSLL010000221.1 GCA_017448455.1 Oscillospiraceae bacterium
AGAAGTTGTAAGGATTGCATCATATTCAAGTCATTCCGATTTGTAAGCTTTAAAATCCTGGTAATGATCGTTCGTGGAAAGTTCGGGAGTTTCCCCGAAAAACGCAGTCCCAGCATCATCATCGTTCATCAGATAGAAGCGGAACCAGGCTGTCATATAGGCGTCGAATTGCAAATGGGAATCGCCGTGGTCTACGTTCGTTTTGCGTACATAGACCTTATCGATATCCGGCAGTAATCCGAAGTTCTCCTCAAGGCTCCACAGAGGACAGATGCCCTGCAGGATTCCCGCCTTCTCGTCCGACTCCTGGCCGGCGGAGGTTGCCGTTCCGGCGTCAAATGCTTGCGTTCCCGCAGTCAGCAGCGTCGGAACGTTTACTTTTGAAATATCATATTCCCAGCCGTCTTTAAACACCTTGGTATGGTACGACGACGTTGCACTGACGGCGTACACCGTTTTGATCATGTCGGCGTGCGGCTGGACCGTTGCCATGTTAAATACAGCCGGTCCGCCCTGAGAATGGCCGCCGACACCAATGTTGTCAAGATCGATTTTCTGGTACAACACACTATCGGGATTCTCTTTTTCTTTGATCAGCAGATCGATACCGGCATTCAGGGATTCGCCCGTCCTTGTGTTCTCATCGTCATTGGAAACGACGATGAATCCCCAGGAGGAAAGATGCTTCAGGAAAGAGGTGTACGTATCCGATTTGCTGCCGGTGCCGTTTGCCCATAGAACGACGGGAAATTTTCTCGTTTCCTTCTCCGACTCGGTCGGATAATAGATCACAAATCTACCGATCTGCGCGTTGTCGGATTTGAACTCAATGCTGGAAACCTCATTTGAACCCATCGGCGCGTATTTCTTTTCAATGACTCCCACGGGATTCGTGTATTCATAGTATTTTTCGTTTTTCTCTTTTTCCATCTTACCCAACGCGGCAATGACCACGATAACGAGAACGACAATGACCAGCGCCACAATGAGCAGAATCTTTATAAGCTTTTTCATATTTTTCTCTCCTCAATCCACCGGCATGTATTTTTCAAGATATTCTTCGATCGCATCCATCCACTGTTTTGAAACGGCGCTGTCATTCTGCAGCCCGTGGCCGGAATGCGGAAACTCGAAGTACCTGTAGTCCACGTTGTTCTCCTCAAGGGCGGCCTTCAGCCGCAGCGACGCCAGAAAAGGCTGCATCCGGTCGTGTGTTCCATAGGCGACGACGGCAGGAACGGGATTGCTCTGCACCCACTCGGCGGCGGCAATGGCGTGCATCTTGCCGCGATAGGAGCCGTCTTTCATCTCTTCCGGCGTGATGCTTTCGCCGCTCATGATGCTGAACAGCCCAGCGCCGGCTTCTCTGGATTCATCCGTGTCATATCCGACGCCGAAGATGCCCCAGTCCTCCGCCACAAAGCTGGACGGACCGACCGCGCCATAGGTGAGCACCACGGGCACAGGCGCGTCTTTTCCGTCCCGGTAGGCATAGATCATGGCAAGGCAATGCCCTGCGGAGCCTCCGGCAACGGTCATTTTGTCGATATGATAGCCTGCCGCTTCCGCTGCCTCGACGACCTTCGGCACTGCGGCTTTGATCTCGTTCGACTGGCTCAGAACGCTTGCCGTGTTCGTCTCTGTACGAAGCGTGTAGTTGATCCCGGCAGCCACGTAACCCTTGCTGCAAAGCCATGCCAGCGTATCCTTGTCATCCGTCTTATCGCCGGATGTAAAACCGCCTGCATGAAGGTAGACGACCAGGCCGTAGGATTCCCTTGCGCTGTCCTTCGGCAGATACAGGTCGAACTTGTTTGCCTCTCCGTCGCCATAGGGCAGATCGGACCGGAGTGTTCCGATCTCGTCACTCCACTTGACGCTGTATTCCTTCGCCCAGGAGGGCTGAATCGCAAGCTTGGAAACGACGCCCGCGCCAAAGGCGAGGATGAATACCAGAATTCCGATCCCGACAGGCACGGCTTTGCCCTTCTTTTCTCTCTTTTTGCTCACAGGAAGTTCCCTCCAAACAGCGTGCCGCCCAGCAGCAGATTCATGACGGCTCTGACCGCGAGCCTGCCGAGGCAAAATGCCACGGCGATGATCACGATCAGGATGATGATCCTCTTTGCGGTGATCGACATGATCATTTCCTCCTCAAGGTACCTTTACAATACTTTTATTTGCTTCCCCCTGTTTGTTTACTCCACATTTAACGGTTGACAATCATGAGAAATGGTGGTATCGTGCTGTCAATATGATACTATAGTATCTATTTGAATTATAGAGTTTCAAAATCGTGTTGTCAATCATTATCAAACGGCAGCCGCCGAAATGATACGAAGCGGCGAAAAAGTATCAGGAGAAGTGAAAGATGAGCAGGTCAAACGATTATCTCAAGGAGTGCATCGCGGACGCGCTTCTGGTTTTGCTGAAAGAGAAGCCCCTCGAAAAAATCACGGTGGATGAGCTCACTTCCAGGGCCGGGGTGGGCCGCGTGACCTATTTCCGAAGCTTTGCCAACAAGAGCGAGGCCATCACCTTCAAGTTCATCAAGATGTTGGAGCAATATGCCGAGCTCAATGACATCAAGGTCCGGGACCGGTTCGACCTGGACAATGCCCTGCACTTCTTCCAATACAACTTATCCATTCGGCATATCCTGACCCTGGTCTACAAATACGGGCAGCAGGAGGCGATCCACGAGTCCTTTTACCGGATCATGACGCCGCCGGACCGGGGAGACGACCTCCTGACTGCCTATCGGGAGAAGTTTTACGCCCACGGCCTGTACGGTCTGCTGGACGAATGGATCAAGCGGGACTTCCGGGAAACGCCGGAGGAAATGGCTGCGCTGCTGCGAGCCATCGTAAACGGAAAGGAGGGTGCGGCACCAAACCCACTGTGAACCGTGCATTTATACGGAGAGTCCAGTATTATATCGACGTAGGTATCCGCAGAAGCCCCGCTTCTGTTATCAACGCTGATAACAAAATGATAACAGTAGGGGTGATAGGCTGGATAATATGGATATATCAAATAATCTGAGGAACCACGAACAGGACGAACAATATTTCCT
>JAFSLL010000222.1 GCA_017448455.1 Oscillospiraceae bacterium
ATTTTGTTCTCAAAACATAACTTCGCATATTTGAGTTTAGTTTCATTAGGTATCTTGGCTCCTTTTCTCCCCATATGAATACTCCCTTCATGATTAACAGTGATTTTCTTTTTCACTGTCTCTCATAAAGGGAGCATATCACATAACCCGGAGGTCTTTTGTTTGTTATTTGTACAGTTCCGGGCGGCGCTTTGCCGGGAAGTAGCGGTACTTCATCGACGGATCTTCGCTGCGGTAGCGCTGCAGCAGGGCGGTGTCCACGTCGAACGTGAGCAGAGACGGTTGGCCGCCGAAATCCTCCGCGATGACCACGCCATCCGGGCCGCACACCAGGCAGCCTCCTGCAAATTCAGGGACCGGATCGTTTGAACCGGCAGAGGGGCGGCGACCCACCTGATTGCAGCAAGCCAGATAAACGCGGTTGTCATAGCATCTGGCCGGGATGATCGTTTTCCAGATCCGCTCCCGGTCCGTAGACGTTCCCGGGGATGCGAACGGCGAGAAGACCACCTGCGCGCTGCGCAGCGACAGCGTCTGCGTGATTTCCGGGAAGTGGCATTCCACACAGACCTGGAATCCTGCGGTCAGGCCGCAGCTCAGCGGGAATACCGCCAGACGATTGCCGGCTGCGAATACGCTGCGTTCCTTGTCTCCTAAATGCGTCTTGCGGTAGGGAAGCACGCTGCTGTCCGGATAGAAGACGGAATGGTTGATATAGAAGACGCGCCCGGAAACCTCCATAAATCCGGCAAGGACATCGATCCCAAGTTCCGCCGCCGTTTCCGAGACGGCGAGGACCGCCGGGTCATCCTGCGGGACCGCGTATTCCTGCGCGTGACCCGGGTCATAGCCCGTCAGAAAACCTTCGGGAAAGCAGACGGCGGCGCATCCCGCTTCCTTTGCCTGCTGCGCGAACTGCCGCAGGATCTGGACGTTCTGCTCCGGACAGCCGGGAACGGATCCTGTCTGGACGACCCCGATGCGGACAGGATTTGTTATAAATCGATCCATGGTATTCCTCCAAAATATCTGCTTTATGATATCATAGATGACGCCCTCCCTGCAGAAAGAAACAATTCTTGAAAATCTCGCGGAAAATCGCAAAGGAATCCTTGACAAGAATCAGGGAATTATCGTATAATAGCAAAGTCGCAGGTGCGACGCTTATTCCGGAGTAGCTCAATGGTGGAGCAACCGGCTGTTAACCGGTAGGCTGTCGGTTCGAGCCCGACCTCCGGAGCCACCTTTGGGAGAGGCGAAAGCCTCTCCCAAATCAACTCAGCCGAACGAGAATGCCGGGATGGCGGAATTGGCAGACGCACGGGACTTAAAATCCCGCGATAGCGATATCGTACCGGTTCGACCCCGGTTCTCGGCACCAACTTAACATCGCGGAGTAGAGCAGCTGGTAGCTCGTCGGGCTCATAACCCGGAGGTCGGAGGTTCAAATCCTCCCTCCGCAACCACGAAAACGAAACAGAGACCTCGAAAAAGGTCTCTGTTTTCCTTAAAAGAAACATTTTTAGAGGGCAATTATGAAAAGAAAGATTCTGATCGTCTGTGTCCTCGTAGTAGGACTGCTAGCGCTGACCGGCTGTAAGGCGGGCAAAAACGAGACGCTTCCTGTTTCAGACGAGGCTTATCTGGACTACGCCGGACACCAGTTTGCCGGCGAAGATCCCTGGGGCGGCACGCTGACCGTCACGGTGCGGAGCGTCGTGGACGGCAAAATGGAATGGACGTTTACCGACATGTTCGACGATTCCACCCTGTATCAGCTCGTGGAAGGAACCCCGATCGAGAACGGGAAGGCGGATTTCGATATCGAGGGTAAGGATGTAGAGAGCGATAACGTTACGTTCAATTATCAGGGACAGCTGGAATTGAAGGACGGACAGCTCCTGATGACCCTGGTATCCGGCAGCGTCCTGACGGAATCCACGGAAGGCGGTTCTTCCTCCCGCAATGCGGAAGCGCTGGCGGGCTCCGGACTTTCCAATCAGATTCTGCTGACGGAAGATGATTCCCTGGATACCTACACAGTCCAGTCCGGCGATTCCATCCACAGCATCACGGAAGCCTACGGCATCTCCACGAGAGAACTGGCCATCATGAACCAGACCGTCATCATCGAAACGGCGCAGGCTCACGGCTACGAATTCGACGACGTCATCGAATATGCGAAGTACCTGTTTCCGGGCGAAGTCCTGAGCGTACCGTCGAAATAGGATCGTGACTCTGGAAGAAACGCATCATAAAACCGCACGGAAAGGAGATTCCTTCCGTGCGGTTTTTCTCTTTATAGCTGTCTGAATCGTGTCCAGTCTTTACTTCTCTGCAGGCAGGATCTGCACCAGGTCGCTGATCTCCGCGGAACCGTCCAGGGCGTTGTAGACCGTGATGATCGCGTAGTTGGTATCGTAACCGGGAAGCACGTTGTCCGCTTCGCACAGGATGCGGTAGTTCATGCCGGCTACGACCTGCTGGGAGAGCAGGGCAACGGGATGATAAGCGATGTCCGTCCGCATGCCGGCAGCCTTTTCGAAGGCTTCCTTTACGTCATCCGGCAGCTCCGGGGTCTCGGGCTGGCTCCAGCCGCCCGTCATGCCTTCACTGCCCAGATAGGTCTCGACACCGAAGTCGGAAACGTTGGTCATCTGCGCATTGCCTTCTGTATCTTCATAGATGCTGACGATGGCGTAGGTCTCCACGGGGTCTGCGGTGACCGGTGCAACGCGGCACAGCAGCATATAGTTATGGCCGGAAACGATCTGGCTGCCCAGGTAGGCGACCGGCGTGTAGTTTGCGCCGACGAGACCGTCCATGGCTTTCTCGAACGCCTTCATCACGTCGGATGGGATGACCGGAGAGCCCGCTTCTTCCCAGGCCCCCGCGATGATGCCTTCGATCTGGTCGATGGCGTCCGGCGAAGGTTCTTCATTCTTGCGGCATGCGCCCAGCCCGAAGAGCAGACAGAGACACAGCAGCACCGCTGCGATTTTCTTTAAATTTGCATTCATGATTTGATCTCCTTTTCTTTCCCATTATTATCTTGATTCAATACTGCCTTATTATAAGGCAAAGAGTGCCGAATGCAATATTGAACAAATGTTCTTTCCTTGATATAATTATTCTAATTAAAGTAGAAAGAGCAGGGGAGCAGCTTATGCGGGACTATCTGGAACAACTGAACGAAGCGCAGCGCGAAGCGGTGCAGACGACGGAAGGGTATGTGCGGGTCATCGCGGGAGCGGGGAGCGGCAAAACGAGGGCGCTCACCTGCCGGTTCGCTTATCTGGTGAACGAACTGGGCATCATGCCGGGCAACATCCTGTGCGTCACGTTCACGAACAAGGCGGCGCAGGAGATGCGCCAGCGCATCCATAAGATGACCGGCGACAACGATACGGGCTACATCAACACGTTCCACGGGTTCTGCGTGTCGGTGCTGGACGAGGAGAGCTACGCGGTGCAGTATCCGAAGAGTTTTCTCGTGCTCGACAATTCCGACATCGATTCCATGCTGAAGATCATCTATGAGGAGCGGGGACTGTCCCTGCGGGACATGAGCTTTGCATCCGCCAGGGAGATGATCGAGATCCAGAAACTGTTCAAAAAGCCCGAATACTATCGCGACCTGATCGCGCTGCCGCTGGACGAACTGCACGAAAAATACCGCCTCGCGGCGGACGTGAAGGACATCATCTTCTACGGCTATCTCTATCAGGAGAAGAAGTGCTTCGGCCTGGATTACAACGACCTGATCATCTTTACGCTGCACATCTTCCGGGAAAATCCGGACATCCGGCTGAAGTGGCAGGAGCGGCTGGAATACATCATGATCGACGAGTTCCAGGATATCGACGGCCTGCAGTACGAGCTGATGGAGGCGCTGCAGGGCTATCATAAGAACCTGTTTATCGTCGGTGACCCGGACCAGACCATCTACACCTGGCGCGGGGCGAATACGAAATACCTGATGGATTTCGACCAGTCCCACGAGGGCACGAAGACCATCCTGATGCTGAAGAACTACCGCTCGACCCCGCAGATCGTCGCAGCGGCCAACGC
>JAFSLL010000223.1 GCA_017448455.1 Oscillospiraceae bacterium
CGATTACATCGCGCTGCACCGGCGGGCGATGCAGCTCGGCATCCCTTGCCTGACCTCGCTCGACACCGCGAATGCCCTCGCGGACATCATTGCGAGCCGCTTTACCCAGAGCAACACGGAGCTTGTGGATCTCAACGCCATGCGTAAACTGCGCCAGCGCATCCGCTTTACCAAGATGCAGGACTGCGGCAACGATTACATCTTTATTGAGAACTTCGACGGCGGCATCACTTGTCCGGAATCCCTGTGCGTGAGCCTCTGCCGGCCGCACTACAGCATCGGTGGGGACGGGATCGTACTGCTGGAGAACTCCACGGTGGCTGACGTGCGTATGCGCAGCTTCAACCGGGACGGAAGTGAGGGGAAGCAGGCCGGCAACAACCTGCGCTGCATCGGCAAATATCTGTATGACAGGGGCTATGTCCGCTCCGAGCGGGTGCGTGTGGAGACTGGCAGCGGCGTCATGCAGCTGCGGCTCTTCCTCCGCGACGGTAGAGTCAGCTCCGTAGAAGTGGGCATGGGTCGGGTGTCTCTGGAGGCGGCCGATGTTCCGGTCCGGACGGACAAGCCGCGGCTGGTGAACAGCCCGGTACGCATCGGCGAAAACGACTACCGCGTCACCTGCCTCAGCGTGGGCAACCCCCACTGTGTAGTCTTCTGTGAAGCGATCGACGAGATCGATCTGGAGCGGATCGGCCCGGAATTTGAGTTCTCCCCTCTTTTCCCGGAGCGGGTGAACACAGAATTCGTGCGCGTGGTAGACCGCCACAATCTGCGCATGCGCGTCTGGGAGCGCGGCAGCGGAGAGACTCTCGCCTGTGGCACCGGCGCCTGCGCCGCTGTGGTGGCGGCGGTTGAGAACGGTCTGTGCGACAGGGGGAGCGATATCCGCGTGACTCTGCTGGGCGGTGAGCTCACGGTCAACTACGACGGGAGCCGAGTCTTCCTGACCGGCGGGGCCTCCATGGTCTTCAGCGGGGAGTTTGAATACTGATGCTAATCACCAATACCGGATCGCAGATTCCTAAACTTTCTGCAAGAAGCACCGGGTTTCTTCCCTGCTTTGGACTATAGAGTTTTTCATCACATAAATATTATAAAAAGAAGAACGTTTCCAAGCTCTTTCGCCTGGCAGCGTTCTTCTTTTCAAGGACTTTTTTCGCCGTCCCTCTTTTTAGGTATTTTCAGTATCGGTCAGTCCTGTCCGCAGAGTGTTTTGAACTCCGTCCAGATCTCGGCCTGTTTCTCATTGGCCTCTGCGCTGATATTTCCGATCATTTCCATATTTTCCATGCTGATTTCTTTCGGCAGGACCAGGAAGGGTTTATACTCATCATCGATCAGCTCATCCGCTGCCTGATTGGTGCAGTAATAACCCAGCCATTCATAGCTGCGCGCGCTGACCTCCGGCCGGAGAATATAATCGATAAAGACATGAGCCAGTTCCGCATTGGGTGCCTTGGACGGAATGAACATGCCCATAATCCCAAACCCGATTCCCTCGGTGGGGTAGACGATTTCAATATCCGGATCGGCCAGCTTTGCCATCGTCACCTGGGATGTGTACATAACGGCTGCATCCACTTCTCCGGCAATCAGATCATCCTGCAGGTTGTCGTCCTTGATGAGGCGAATATTCGGAGCAAGTTCATAGAGCAGCTTTCCTGCTTCCTCCAACTCGTTGAGGTCATTCGTATTGTAGCTGTATCCGAGGATCTTCAGTGCCATTCCGATCATAACACGGTAATTGGCTGTCAGCGCCACATCATCTTTGAGAGCGTCATCCCACAGGTCGGCATAACCGGTGATCTCTTTGTCGATCATGGTCGGGTTGTAGGTGATTGTTTGTACGCCGGCGCCGTAAGGCACGGTATACTCATCCGTCGGATCATAAAACTGTCCCTGATACAGAGGATTGATATTGCCGAAATTGGGAATCTGCTCTTTGTCCAGCTTCTGCACCAGTCCCTCTTTCACTGCCAGTTCGATGATGTAGTCGTCTGCGATGATCACATCATAGTCTCCACCGCCGGCTGCTTCCAGCTTGGCCAGCATTGTCTCGTCATAATCGAAATTGACATAGTTGATCTTGCAGTTATACTCCTCTTCAAACGCGTTGAGGAGTTCCGGATCAAACATATCTGCCCAGGTATATATTGTCAGAACACCCTCCGCCTGGGCGGGAACAGACAGTGCCCCAAGGGAAAAACACATAGCCAGGACAAGCAGTAGCGCAAATACTTTTTTCATGATTTATTTCCTTTCTTTGTGTATATTTCCAAGCTTCCCCAAAAAAGAGGAGAGAAGGACAAGAAATAATGTCGCCAGAAACATCAGCGTACAAAGCGCGTTGATTTTTGGCGTTAACCCGGTTTTCAGCCGGGTATAGATCAGGATCGGCAGCGTATTCACCGTAGCGCCTGTCACAAATACACTGACGATCACGTCGTCAAAACTCATGGCAAACGAGAGCAGGACCCCGGATAAGATCCCGGGCAGAATCAGGGGCAGTGTTATATCCCAGAATACTCTGATCGGTCCTGCTCCCAGATCCCGGGCAGCTTCTTCAAAACTTTTATCCATTCCGGCAAGACGTGCTTTTACCTGCATAAATACATAGGGGATGCAGAAAGCCGTATGGCTGATTACAAGCGTCGTCATGCCGAACGGCATTCCGAGAAGGGAGAAAAACGCCAGGAAGATCATCCCGAGGATTATTTCAGGCGTCATCATCGGCAGCGTAGCGATATAGGCCATCACGTTTTTCCCGCTCCATGCTGATCGTACCGTGCCGATTGCACCCAGTGTGCCGATCACGGCCGCCGCCAGGGAAGACAAAACACCTAACAGGAGACTGTTGATCAGCGCTGATGCGATGTCTCTGTCCCGAAACAGATCCTCATACCATTTCCAGGAAAAGCCGGACCAGACGGAACTGAGTTTGCTCTCATTGAAGGAGTAGATCATAACAATGATGATCGGCAGATACATCAGCAGTGTCACAAGAAACAGATATCCTTCTGAAAAGGCGGTCCGCTTTTTCATATCATACCCTCCATCTCACTGCTGCCGGTGAGACGCCGATAAAGCGCAATCATAACCGTCATCATCAGCATCAGGATCACCGAGAGGGCAGCGGCAAAGGGCCAGTCATGTACCTTCATCAGCTGTTCCTGGATCACATTGCCTACCAGCACAATTTTATTCCCGCCCAGAATATCCGCCACAAAGAAGAGTCCCATTGACGGCACAAAACTTAAAATCACTCCCGTCATCAACCCGGGCATCGTAAGCGGCAGTGTCACCGTAAAAAAGGCAGCGCTTGGGCTTGCGCCCATATCCCTTGCGGCTTCCACCAGCGTCCAGTCCATCTTCTCCACACTGGAATAAACCGAGAGCATCATAAACGGCAAAAGTGCATAGACCATTCCCACCACAACAGCTGGGTAGGTATAAAGCAGTTTCAGCGGCCTTTCAATCACATGAAGAGATAAAAGCAGCTTGTCCAACAGTCCGTTGGCACGAAACACAATGATCCAGCCATACATCCGCATCAGGGAACTGGTATAGAACGGGATCATCACCAGCAAAAGAAGTCTTCCCCGCCGCTTTGGCGGGAGTTTTCCCATCTAGTATCCGAACGGATACCCTACCAGCACGATCAGCGCCGTTACGATCAGTGCCAGCTTCAGGGATTCTGTAAATGTATTGAGATACAGCGGCTTGAGGATCTTCAGATAGTTCCCGGTTGTAAATTCATTCACGATTCCCCAGGTTTCTGCCCTGGTCAGAAAACTGAGTGCAAACATATAAAGAAACGGTCCGATCAGAAATATCACCGTAAAGAGATAGAGCGGTGCAAGAAATGCTGCATTCCCCCTGCTTTTCTTACGGTTTTTCATTTTCCGCCTCCACCAGGACTGCGTGTTCCCGAGCAAAACCGATCGTTACCGCCTCTCCCGGGACAACATGATAGTCGATCCCGTGCCGGCTGGCAATGATCTCCTCTCCGGTACCGGTTTTCAG
>JAFSLL010000224.1 GCA_017448455.1 Oscillospiraceae bacterium
ATACCCTCAATAAAAAGGTGAAACGTCTTGCCCTCAAGAGCGCTTTGAGCGCCAAGGCGGCAGAGGACGCCATCCTGGTTGTTGACGGACTGGCTGTTGATGAAATCAAAACCAAGCCTTTCAAGAGCTTTCTTGAAAAGATCGGCGTGGATGGAAAGGCCCTTGTTGTGACAGAAAATGTCGACGAGAAGGTTGTCAAGTCCGCGCGGAACCTGTCGGGTGTCAGCACGACAACCGCGACGATCCTCAGCCCCTACATGATTCTCACCGGCGGCAAGATGGTCGTGGACAAGGCTGCGCTTGCCAAGATTGAGGAGGTGTTCGCCTGATGAAAAACGCATATGATGTGATCATTCGCCCGATTATCACCGAACAGTCCATGGAAGATCTTGACATTAAGAAGTATGCCTTCCAGGTCGCCAAAGATGCCAACAAGATTGAAATCAAGAAGGCAGTGGAAGAAATTTTCGGCGTCACCGTAATTAAGGTCACCACGGAGAACGTTCAGGGCAAGTTCAAGCGCACTGGCGCATACCCCATGGGTAAGACAGCATCCTGGAAAAAGGCAGTTGTCAAGCTCAGCGCCGATTCGAAGAACATCGAGCTCTTCGAAGGCATGGCATAAGGGAGGGGACAGATATGTCGATTAAAACCTATAAACCTACCACCCCGGCACGGAGACAGATGACAGTTTCCGGGTTCGACGGTGTTGACAAGCATGCCAAGCCTGAGAAGTCCCTGCTTGAAGTTCTGAAGAAGCACTCCGGCCGCAACAGCTACGGACACATTACCGTCCGCCATCAGGGCGGCGGAAACCGCCAGAAGTACCGTGTGATCGACTTCAAGCGCAACAAGCTGGATGCCGAGGCGAAGGTTCTTCGCCTTGAGTATGATCCCAACCGCAGTGCGTTTATCGCCCTGTGCGAGTATGCTGACGGCGAGCGTCGCTACATCCTCGCCCCTGTCGGCCTGGCAGTCGGAGATACGGTTGTTTCCTCCGCTTCCGCGGATATTAAGCCGGGTAACGCGCTTCCGCTTGCCAATATTCCTGTCGGCACGATCATCCACAACATTGAGCTTTATCCCGGCAAGGGTGCTCAGCTCGTCCGCAGCGCCGGCGTTGCCGCACAGCTGATGGCGAAGGAAGGCGGCATGGCGACCGTTCGTCTGCCTTCCGGCGAATCCCGCAAGATCCGCCTTGAGTGCATGGCAACGATCGGCCAGGTTGGCAATATCGACCATGCCAACATCCACATCGGAAAAGCCGGACGCAAACGCCACATGGGCGTCCGCCCGACGGTCCGTGGTTCTGTTATGAACCCGGTTGATCACCCCCACGGCGGTGGTGAAGGCAAGTCCCCGGTCGGACGTCCCGGCCCTGTAACCCCGTGGGGCAAGCCGGCACTGGGATACAAGACCCGCAAGACGAAGAACCGCACCGATAAGTTCATCGTCAAGCGCCGCAACGCGAAGTAAGGAGGGAAACGTAATGAGCAGAAGTATCAAGAAGGGCCCCTTCGCCGCTCCCGAGCTGCTGAAGAAGGTTGACCAGATGAACCAGAGCGGAAACAAGCAGGTCATCAAGACCTGGTCCCGCGCCTCTACCATTTTCCCGTCCTTTGTCGGACACACGATCGCGGTTCACGACGGCCGCCGTCATGTTCCCGTGTATGTCACTGAAGATATGGTTGGACACAAGCTCGGTGAGTTTGCTCCGACCCGCACCTTCCGCGGACATGCCGGAAGCAAGACCGGCAAGTAAGGAGGAGAAGCAATGGATGAGAAAATGATTGCCCGTGCAACTCACAAGTATGCGCGGATTTCTCCCCGCAAGGTTGAGATCGTATGCAATATGATCCGCGGCAAGGATGCAAAGGTTGCCATGGCTATGATGGAGAACACGCCGAAGGCCGGCTGCGAGCTGATGATCAAGGTTCTGAAGTCTGCGATGGCCAATGCGGAGAACAACTTCGAAATGGATCCGGAGAAGCTTTACGTCGCCGAAACCTATGCCGGCGCAGGCCCGATTCTCAAGCGCGGTATGCCGCGTGCACAGGGCCGTATGTATCGCATCAACAAACGCACCAGCCACATCACCATCGGCGTGGCTGAGAGAGACTGAGGGAAGGAGGCAGAATTATGGGACAGAAAGTAAATCCGCATGGCCTGCGCGTCGGCGTCATTAAAGACTGGGATTCCAGATGGTACGCCAGAGAAGACAAGGTCGGCGATCTGATCGTTGAGGATTACAAGATCCGCGAGTATCTGAAGAAGACCCTTTATTCCGCCGGTGTTCCCACCATCGAAATCGAGCGTGATTCTTCCAAGGTTCGCATCTATATCCACTGTGCCCGTCCCGGTGTCGTAATCGGCAAGGGCGGTCAGGCAATTGAAGAGCTGCGTGTTGCGGTCGAGAAGCTGATCGGCAAGCCGGTCGCCCTCTCTATCGTAGAAGTCCGTACACCGGACACAAACGCTCAGCTGGTTGCTGAGAACATTGCTCAGCAGCTTGAGAAACGCATCGGTTTCCGCCGCGCGATGAAGAACGCGATGGGTCGTGCCATGAGAATGGGCGCCCGCGGAATCAAGGTCAAGTGCGGCGGCCGTCTCGGCGGCGCTGAAATTGCGAGAAGTGAAACCTATCACGAGGGTACCATTCCTCTGCAGACAATCCGCGCCGACATCGAGTACGGCTTCGCGGAAGCCAACACGACCTATGGCCGTATTGGCGTTAAGGTTTGGATCTACAAGGGAGAGGTTCTCTCTCAGACCCTCCGTACCACTCCGCGTACCATGGATCTGAACAAACCCCAGGGCGAGCGCCGTCGCAGAGATGATCGCCGCGGCGACCGCAGACAGGGTGGTTACAACCGTGACAACCGCGATAATCGCGGTGACCGCAGCAACCAGAGCGGTGAGCGCCGCCAGGGCTACGGCAGCAGACCTGCCGGACAGGGTGGCTATAACCGCGCTCCGCGTCCCGCTGCGCCTGCCAAGGAAGGAGGCAACAACTAATGTTAATGCCTAAGAGAGTCAAATACCGCAGAGTTCAGCGCGGCCGTATGAAGGGTAAAGCGACCCGCGGCAACGTTGTAACCTACGGTGAATTCGGTCTGGCCGCTCAGGAGCCGGGCTGGATTACCTCCAACCAGATCGAGGCAGCGCGTATCGCCATGACCCGCTACACCAAGCGTGGCGGTCAGGTCTGGATCAAGATTTTCCCGGACAAGCCGGTAACAGCGAAGCCTGCTGAGACCCGTATGGGTTCCGGTAAAGGCGCTCCCGAGTACTGGGTTGCCGTTGTGAAGCCCGGCAGAGTGATGTTTGAGATTGCCGGTGTCTCTGAAGAAGTAGCACGCGAAGCGCTGCGTCTTGCCAGCCACAAACTGCCGATCAAGACGAAGATTGTCGCTAAAGCGGATGAGACTCAGAATGGTGGTGAAGATGATGAAGGTTAATGAAATCCGTTCCAAGTCCGTTGAAGAGCTGGAAAAGCAGCTTGCCGACCTGAAGAAGGATCTTTTCATGCTCCGTATGCAGCATGCCACCAATCATCTTGACAATCCCACGCGGATCTCCGCGACCCGCCGTGACATTGCTCGCGTCAAGACCGTGCTGCGCGAGAAGCAGAACTGAGGAGGTAAGGAAGAATGAATACTGAGAGAACTACTTCCCGTAAGACCCGCGTTGGCAAGGTCGTTTCTGACAAGATGGACAAGACGGTTGTCGTTACTGTCGAAGACCGCGTTGCCCACAAGACCTATAAGAAGATTATCGGCCGGACCTATCGCCTGAAAGCGCACGATGAGAACAACGAGTGCGGCGTAGGCGACATCGTCCGTGTGATGGAAACCCGCCCGCTGTCCAGAGACAAGAGATGGCGCGTGGTTGAAATCGTTGAAAAGGCTAAGTAAGGAGGCACCGGAATGATTCAGCAGGAAACATATCTGAAGGTTGCCGACAACACTGGCGCCAAGGAGCTCAAGTGCATCCGTGTGCTGGGCGGCTCCAAACGCAAGTATGCGAGCATCGGCGATGTGATCGTCTGCTCCGTGCGCAAGGCTGCGCCCGGCGGCTCCGTGAAAAAGGGTGACGTTGTGAAAGCTGTCGTCGTCCGCACGGTCAAGCCGGTCCGTCGTGCAGATGGAACCTACGTCCGTTTCGATGAGAACGCTGCTGTTCTTATCAACACCGGCGACAAGAATCCGCGCGGAACCCGTATCTTCGGGCCCGTAGCCCGTGAGCTTCGTGACAAGGAATACATGAAGATCCTGTCTCTGGCTCCCGAAGTGATTTGATGGAGGGGATTGAGAATGAAAATTAAGAAAGACGATAAAGTCGTTGTTCTCTCCGGAAAAGACAAGGGCAAACAGGGCAAGGTCCTGATTGCCGATCCCAAGGGTGGCAAGGTTGTTGTCGAAGGCGTCAATGTAGCAACCAAGCATCAGAAGCCCCGCAAGCAGGGCGAAGAGGGCGGTATTATCAAGGTTGAGACCCCGATTTACGCATCTAAGGTCCAGCTTGTCTGCCCCAAGTGCGGAAAAGGCACACGCGTTGGCTTCAAGGTAGAGGCGGGCAAAAAGACCCGGATCTGCAAGAAGTGCGGCGCTGAAATCTGAGGAAGGAGGAACTGATTCATGACAAGAATGAAGGAAAAATATCTGAATGAAGTTGCTCCTGCTCTGATGGAGAAGTTTCAGTACAAGTCCGTGATGCAGATTCCCAAGATCGACAAGATTGTCGTTTCTGTTGGCTGCGGCGACTGCAAAGATAACGCGAAGGCGCTTGAGGCTGTTATCAAGGACATCTCTGCCATCACCGGGCAGCATGCGGTGGCAACAGTAGCTAGAAAATCTGTTGCGAACTTCAAGCTCCGTGAAGGCATGAAAGTCGGCGTAAAGGTTACGCTTCGTCAGGACAGAATGTGGGAATTCCTGGATCGTCTTCTCAACGTGGCGCTGCCGCGTGTCCGCGACTTCCGCGGAATTTCTGCCGATGCATTTGACGGACGCGGAAACTACAGCCTCGGTCTCAAAGAGCAGATCATCTTCCCGGAGATCGAGTACGATAAGATCGAAAAGCTTCGCGGTATGAACATCGCAATTACCACCACCGCTCAGACCGATGAAGAGGCGCGTGAGCTTCTGCGGCTCATGGGCGCTCCGTTCGTGAGCTAAGGAGGAGTAGACAATGGCAAAGAAATCCATGATTCTCAAGCAGCAGCGCGAGGCAAAGTTCTCGACTCGCAAGTATAACCGCTGCAAGATCTGCGGCCGTCCGCATGCCTACCTGCGCAACTACGGCATCTGCCGTATCTGCTTCCGCGAACTGGCTTATAAGGGACAGATCCCCGGCGTTCGCAAGGCGAGCTTCTAAACTGGTTTTCACCGGGGCCATAACGGCCCCGGAGGAAATACATCACTGAAAGGCTGTGACCAATCAAGTATTGGCACAGAACCTCATTGATCGACCGGCTGTGCCGGTAACTCTGAATAAGGAGGATAAAACATGCAAATCACTGATCCCATTGCTGACATGCTGACCCGTATCCGCAACGCCGGAACCGCGAAGCATGAAACCGTCGATGTCCCTGCTTCCAAGATGAAGAAGTCCATTGCGGAGATTCTTCTGAACGAAGGCTACATCAAGAGCTATCAGGTTCTTGACGATGGCACCCAGGGCGTCATTCGCATTACCCTGAAGTATCTCCCCGGTAAGGAAAAGGCCATCCAGGGACTCCGCCGCGTCTCCAAGCCCGGTCTGCGTGTGTATGCCGGCGCTGACGAGCTGCCCAGAGTTCTCAAGGGCCTTGGAATTGCCATCATCTCCACATCCAAGGGCGTCATGACCGACAAGCAGGCTCGCAAAGAGCACATCGGCGGCGAAGTCCTTGCGTTTGTATGGTAAGGAGGGTCTGAAAATGTCCAGAATCGGAAGAGCTCCCATTACCGTACCCGCCGGGGTCGAAATCAAAGTTGATGAGCACAACCACATCACTGTGAAGGGGCCGAAAGGCACGCTGGAACGCGACCTCACCCCGCAGATGAAGCTGGAGCTTGACGGCGGTGTTCTCCATGTCACCCGTCCGGATGATTCCAAAGAGAACCGCTCCCTCCATGGCTTGACCAGAACTCTGGTTGACAATATGGTTGTTGGCGTAACCCACGGCTTCGAGAAGAAGCTTGAAATCAACGGTGTCGGTTACCGCGCAGCCAAGGAAGGCAAGAATCTCGTGATGAACCTGGGATATTCCCACCAGATCATTGTTCCCGAGACCGAGGACATCCAGATCGATGTTCCGGATGCCAACCACATTGTCATCAAGGGTATTGACAAGCAGAAGGTCGGCCAGTTTGCAGCAGAAGTTCGTGGCAAGCGTCCTCCTGAGCCTTATAAGGGCAAGGGAATCAAGTACGACTACGAAGTTGTCCGCCGCAAAGAAGGCAAGACCGGTGCCAAGTAAACGGAGGTGTGCCTGAATGATTAAGAGACCCAATACTCGTGCGCAGCGTATGAAGCGCCATAACCGGGTACGCGGCAAGATCTCCGGCACTGCCGAGAGACCCCGTCTCAGCGTATTCCGCAGCGAGAACCATATTTATGCTCAGGTGATTGACGATGTCGCCGGCAATACGCTCGTTTCTGCTTCTACAGTGGAGAAGAGCTTTGAAGGCAACGGAAGCAACATCGAAGCGGCAAAGAAAATCGGTGCTCTGGTCGCAGAGCGCGCCCTTCAGAAGGGCATTGAAGAGGTCGTTTTTGACCGTGGCGGCTATATTTATCACGGACGTGTCCAGGCGCTTGCCGAGGGTGCCCGTGAGGCCGGCCTGAAATTCTGAGGGAGGGGGAATCATCAATGGCTTATAATAATGACAGAAGAGAGCGCCGTAACAGGGAAGAAGCACCCTCTGAATTTATTGAAAAGGTTGTTTCCCTCAACCGCGTCAGCAAGACCGTCAAGGGCGGCCGCGTAGCGAAGTTCTCTGCACTTTGTGTTGTCGGTGACGGCAAAGGCCGTGTCGGCTTCGGCATGGGCAAGGCAAGCGAAGTTTCCGAAGCGATCCGCAAAGGACTTGAAGATGCCAAAAAGAACATCGTTACCATTACGCTCAGCGGCACCACAATTCCTCACGAAGTAATCGGCGCTTTCGGCGCCGGCCGTGTTCTGCTCAAGCCCGCTCCGGAAGGCACCGGCGTTATCGCCGGAGGTGCTGTCCGTGCAGTGGTGGAAGCAGCCGGTATCAAGAATATCCGTACCAAGTGTCTGCGTACAAACAATCCCGCGAATGTTGTCGCAGCCACAATGGAAGGACTCAAGTCCCTGCGTGATGCCAATCAGGTTTCCGTTGTCAGAGGCAAGAGTCCGGAAGAGATTGTCGGTTAAGGAGGGCTTTAAGATGGCAAATCTTAGAATCAAGCTCGTGAAGAGCCTTAACGGCAGATTGGACAGCCACATCGCAACGGCGCAGTCCCTCGGTCTGCACAAGATCGGCAACGAGACCGTTCAGCCCGACAATCCCCAGACCCGCGGCAAGATTGCCAAGATCGGCTATCTTCTGCAGGTGACTGAAGAATAAGGAGGGCAAGAGCATGCAAATTCATGAACTTTCTCCCATGCCCGGTTCCACTCATGTGGATAAGCGCAAAGGCAGAGGCCATGCGACCGGTAACGGCAAGACTGCCGGACGCGGCCACAAGGGGCAGAAGGCCCGCAGCGGCGGCGGAGTTCGGATCGGCTTTGAAGGCGGTCAGATGCCTCTGGCCCGTCGTGTTCCGAAACGCGGTTTCAACAACATTTTTGCCAAGCCTCTGGAGGCTGTCAATGTTTCCGTTCTCAATGTCTTTGAAGACGGCGCTGTTGTTGATGCTGCTGTTCTCATGGCTGCCGGTGTGCTTTCCAAATGCAGATACGGTGTGAAGTTCCTTGGCGAAGGTGAAGTCACGAAAAACCTCACGGTAAAGGCTGCTGCTTTCTCCGCAACCGCGAAAGAGAAGATCGAAGCGGCAGGCGGAAAGGCAGAGGTGGTTTAAGTGCTTCAAACACTGCGAAATGCATGGAAGATTGAGGAACTCCGTAAGAAGATTCTCTTTACGCTCCTGATTGTTCTTCTTTATCGTCTCGGAAATGCGGTTCCTGTGCCCTATGTTAACGTAACGGCTCTGCAGTACTACTTCAACCAGCTCCAGAATACGGTACTGGGTCTTTACAACGTAATGTCGGGCGGCGCTTTCTCTACTGCGACCATTTTCGCACTGAGCATTCAGCCCTACATCAACGCCAGTATCATCATTCAGCTTCTCTGCATTGCGATTCCCGCACTGGAGAGGCTGAGCAAGGAAGAGGGCGAGGAAGGCCGCAAGAAGATTGCCTCCATCACGCGTTATGCAACGGTCGGCATCGGCCTGCTGATGGGCTTTGCCTATTACATGCTGATGCGCAACAATGGCCTTATTGATGCGGATGCACAGAACAGTGTGTGGGCAGCGATTGTGATCGTTCTGACTTTTACGTCCGGTTCTGCGCTGATCATGTGGCTCGGCGAGCAGATTACGGAATTCGGCGTAGGCAACGGTATTTCCATTATCCTTTTTGCTTCCATCGTTTCCCGTCTTCCCCGCAGTATCATCACTTCCATTCAGAACATTATCAATGGTTCTCTGAAGTGGTATACGGCTGTTTTGGTTTTCCTCGGCGCGCTTGCCCTGATCGTTCTGATCGTCTGGGTTAACGATGCTGAGCGCCGTATCCCGGTACAGTACGCGAAGCGTGTTGTCGGCCGGAAAATGTATGGCGGCCAGAGCACCTATCTCCCGATGAAAGTCAACATGTCAGGCGTTATGCCGATTATCTTCGCGCAGTCCATTGCCATGCTTCCCGCAACCATTGCTGCCCTGGTCGGCAGCAAGAGCGACGGCTGGTTTATGCGCCTGTTCGATTCGACTTCCATCGCCTACGCAATTATTTATTTCCTGTTGATCCTCTTCTTTGCGTATTTTTATTCCACGATTCAGTTTAACCCGATTGAAGTCGCAAACAACCTCAAGAAAAACGGCGGTTACATTCCTGGCTTCCGTCCCGGAAAACCGACCAGTGAGTTCATTCAGAAGGTGCTGAACAAGATTACTCTTTTCGGCGCGGTTTATCTGGGCATTGTTGCCTGCGTGCCGATTCTGGTCTCTCACTTCAGCAATGCGTCTTCCCTGACGGGTCTAAGCCTTGGCGGAACTTCCATCATCATTGCGGTCGGCGTCGCACTGGAAACGGTCCGTGCGCTGGAAGCACAGATGATGATGCGCAACTACAAGGGCTTCCTGTCCTAAGAGGTGAACGAAATGAAGCTGATTTTACTCGGTGCGCCGGGTGCCGGAAAAGGCACTCAGGCAGAAATTCTGAGCAAACTACTCAGCATCCCGACAATCTCTACCGGCAATATCCTTCGGGCTGCCATGAAGAACGGCACCCCTGTTGGACTGAAAGCCAAAGAGTATGTCGAAGCCGGTCAGCTTGTACCGGATGATGTCATTATCGGCATCATCCGGGAACGGCTTGCCGAACCGGACTGTGCGAACGGTTACATCCTTGACGGCGTCCCGCGCACGATTCCTCAGGCGGAAGCAATGGAACAGCTCGGCATTGAAGTCGACAAAGCTCTTTCCATTGAAGTTGAGGACGAAGTGATTGTGGAGCGCATGGGTGGCCGCAGAACCTGCAAAGCCTGCGGCGGTACCTTCCACATTAAGAACAATCCTCCGAAAAAGGAAGGGATCTGTGATTTTTGCGGCGGTGAGCTCTCCATCCGCAAGGATGATGCTCCGGAAACCGTAAAAGCCCGGCTGGTCACATACCATCGGGAGACAGAACCCCTCAAGGCGTTTTATGAAGCACGCGGCCGACTGGTGACGGTTGAAAACCAGCCGGGCATTGATGCCACAACCGCGGCTATCCGGAAAGCGCTGGAGATCTGAAATGGCCGAGAGTATTTACATCAAATCGGCTAAGGAAATTGAAAGCATGCGTCTGGCGGGAAGAATTACTGCCGGAGCACGCACAATTGCCAGACAGGCAATTCGTGATGGAGTGACAACCGGGGAAATTGACCGCGAGGTTCGTGCTTTCATAACAAAATCAGGTGCATATCCAACTTTCTATAAATACGGTGGATTCCCAGGCAACGCCTGCATCTCGGTAAATGAAGAGGTCATACACGGAATCCCCGGTCGTCGCGTAATTCACGCAGGTGACATTGTTTCGGTTGATGTCGGCGCAACTTTTGAAGGATTCGTCGGTGACTGCGCCGGGACATACCCCTGCGGGGAAATCAGTCCGGAAGCGCAGAAACTGATCGAAGTTACACGGCAGAGCTTTTTTGAAGCGCTGAAAGTCGCAAGACCCGGCTATCGGATCTCAGACATTGGCGCGGCAGTCCAGGAATATGTGGAAGCGTTCGGTTTTGGTGTCGTCCGTGAATATGTCGGTCACGGTGTTGGCCGCCATCTCCATGAGGCGCCGGAAGTACCGAATTTCCGCCCGGACCGCCACGAGCGCCGGTATGATCCACGCTTGGTAAAAGGTATGTGCATTGCGATTGAGCCCATGATCACGTTGGGTGGTTATGCGGTCAGGACTCTGGCCAATGACTGGACGGTAGTGACAGTGGATGGCTCGCTTGCGGCACACTACGAAAACACCATTTGCATCACAGACGGTGAACCGGAAATACTGACGTACGCGGACGATATTTAAGGAAGGGAGGAAATCACTATGGCAAAAGACGATGTAATTGAACTCGAGGGCACGGTGGTCGAATCCCTGCCCAACACGATGTTCCAGGTGGACATCGGTAACGGACACATTATTCTGGCGCACATATCCGGAAAACTTCGGATGAATTTTATCAGAATTCTGCCCGGTGATAAGGTTACGGTTCAGATGTCTCCTTACGACCTGACCCGCGGCCGTATAACCTGGAGAAGCAAGTAACTGGAGGTACAGATACATGAAAGTAAGACCTTCTGTAAAGCCCATGTGCGAGAAATGCAAGATTATCAAACGCAAGGGCAAAGTCATGGTCATTTGCGAAAACCCCAAACACAAGCAGAGACAGGGATAAGTCATCCCATCTCATATACAGCTCCCCTCCGGCGGGAATAAGCTGATAACAGAAATGAAAGGAAGAAATACTTATGGCACGTATAGCCGGCGTTGACCTGCCGAAAGACAAGAGAATTGAAATCGGTCTCACCTATGTCTACGGTATCGGCAGAACCAGCGCGTTGAAAATCCTCGAAGCCACCGGCATTAACCCCGATACCCGCGTCAAGGATCTCACCGATGAAGAGGAGTCCAAGCTGCGTGAATGCATCGACCACGGTTACATCGTGGAAGGTGACCTGCGCCGCCAGACTGCTCTTGATATCAAGCGTCTGACTGAAATCGGCTGCTATCGCGGTCTGCGGCATCGCCGCGGTCTGCCTGTTCGCGGCCAGCGCAGCAAGACGAATGCTCGTACCCGCAAGGGTCCGAAACGCACCATCGCGAATAAGAAGAAGTAAAGGAGGGATATGAAACATGGCAGCAAATAACAACAAGAAAAAAGTCAGAACTCGCAGAAGAGAGCGCAAGAACATTGAAAAAGGCCAGGTTCATATCAGCTCTTCCTTCAACAACACCATGGTCACGGTAACTGATACAGCCGGTAACGCCATTTCCTGGGCTTCCGCCGGCGGCCTCGGTTTCCGCGGCAGCAAGAAGTCTACCCCCTTCGCAGCCCAGACCGCAGCAGAGACTGCAGCTCGGGCAGCCATGGAGCACGGCCTGAAGACAGTGGAAGTTTTTGTAAAGGGACCCGGCTCCGGTCGTGAAGCAGCGATCCGCGCTCTGCAGACCGCAGGCCTTGAAGTGACGATGATCAAGGATGTAACGCCTATCCCGCACAACGGGTGCCGTCCTCCGAAACGTCGCCGCGTATAAGAGAAGGAGGGAATACCTGATGGCAAAGAATACGCAGCCGATCGCGAAGCGCTGCAAGGCGCTGGGCATCAGCCCCGCGGTTATGGGCTATAATAAAAAGGAAACTACCCGCAACAGCAATACACAGAACAGACGGAAAAAGTCCGAGTACGCCAACCAGCTGCAGGAAAAGCAGAAGGTGAAGTTCATCTACGGCGTTCTTGAGAAGCAGTTCCTCGGCTACTACGAGAAAGCTGTCCGTATGCCCGGCAAGGCAGGCGATAATCTTCTGATTCAGCTTGAGAGCCGTCTGGATAACGTTGTATTCCGTCTCGGCTACGCCGCAACCCGTCGCGAAGCCCGTCAGCTGGTTAACCACGGCCATTTCACCGTAAATGGCAAAAAGGTCAACATCCCCAGCTACCAGGTGAAGCCCGGTATGGTGATCGAGCTGAAGGAATCCAGCCGCAAGATCGAACGCTTCAAGGAGAACGTTGAGGCAAATTCCTCTGTCGTCATTCCGAAGTGGCTTGAGTTCGACGCAAACAATTTGGTCGGTAAAGTCGTAGCTGCTCCGACCAGAGAGGATATTGAATTCCCGATCGAAGAGCATCTCATCATTGAGTTGTACTCCAAGTAATATCACCCTCGAAACCCCGCAAGACCGTCGCAGATATCAGCAGCTTGCCGGACAGTTTGTCTGGCAGCACAGTAACATAAGGAGGGTAATGGTACCATATGATTGAAATAAAGAAGCCGCGTATCGAGTGCATTGAGACCCCGACCGACAGTGCTTACGGCAAGTACATTGTTGAACCGTTGGAGCGCGGCTATGGCACAACGCTTGGAAACTCTCTTCGCAGGGTCCTTCTTTCTTCCCTTCCCGGTATTGCCGTCACCAGCATCAAAATAGCAGGTGTACAGCATGAGTTCTCTACGATTCCCGGCGTGAAGGAAGATGTGACGGAAATCGTACTCAATGTCAAAAGCATCATCGCAAAGCTGCACAGCACCGGACCAAAGACCGTTTATATCGAAGCTTCCGGAGAAGGTGTTGTCACAGCAGGCGATATTAAACCGGATGCCGAGGTGGAGATCCTGAATCCTGATCAGGTGATCGCAACGCTCGGCGCCGACGGTGCGCTCAGCATGGAGCTTGTTCTTGATCACGGACGCGGCTATGTATCCGCAGACAAGAACAAGAATCCCAATATGGCAATCGGCACAATCCCGGTCGACTCGATTTATACTCCCGTGCTCAAAGTAAACTACAGTGTTGAAAATACCCGTGTCGGCAATCAGACAGACTTTGACAAGCTGACACTGGAAGTGTGGACGGACAATACCATGTCTGCCCGCGATGCTGTTTCTCTCGGCGCGAAGATCCTTGTTGATCACTTCACGCTCTTCACGGACCTTTCTGAGAATCTCTCCGAGAATTCCGTAGTTGTTGAGAAGGAAGAGCAGGAGCCCAATGATCTCATGAGCATCACAATCGAAGAACTCGACCTCTCTGTCCGCAGCTTTAACTGCCTGAAGCGCGCAAACATCAACACGGTTGAGGACCTGGTCAGCAAGACGCAGGAAGAGATGATCAAGGTTCGCAACCTCGGCCGTAAGTCTCTGGAAGAAGTTGAGCATAAGCTCAATCAGATGGGACTTCACCTGGCTGATGACGACAACAACTGACCTTTGTTAGGAGGAAACTGAATTATGCCTGGAACCAGAAAACTCGGCAAGACGACTGCGCAGCGCATGGCGATGCTCCGTCAGCAGGTGACCGATCTGCTCGACAAGGGACGGATGGAGACCACCGTTACCCGCGCCAAGGAGATTGCGCCTATGGCCGAGAAGATGATTACTCTTGGCAAGGCTAAGGATCTCGCGTCCTATCGTCAGGCTCTGGCTTTCATCACCAGAGAAGACGTTGCCAAGAAAGTGTTCGACGAGGTTGCTCCCAAGTATGCCGATCGCAACGGCGGTTATACCCGTATTACCAAACTCGGAAACCGTCGCGGTGATGCTGCGGAGATGGCGGTCATCGAACTCGTGTAATGAATATACCCCCGACCGGGAACGGCCGGGGGTTTTTTGAAACGATAAAGATATGATATACACGACTGTTTTATTTGATTTTGACGGAACCGTTTTTGATACTGCAGAGGGGATAACAAAAAGCATTCAGTATGCAATCCGGAAACATGGGATGGATTATCCATTGGAAGATCTGCTTTGTTTTGTCGGGCCGCCGCTTGTCGAAAAATTCATGGAGGTTTTCGGCGTTGAAGAACAGGAGGCAGTTACACTCGTGGAGGACTTTCGGGAGCGTTATCTTCCGGTTGGGGTCTTTGAAAGCGCGCCTTTCCCCGGAATCCATGAACTGCTTCAGAGCCTTCGAAGAGAAGGCTTCCGTGTCGGAATTGCGACTTCCAAACCTCAGCAGCTTGCGGAACTGCTGCTCGAGAGGGCGGAACTGAAGAAACTGTTCGACGTCGTTATCGGCAGTGATCCCCAGGTTAACAATAACGCGAAATGGGAAGTCATCACCCGTGCGATGGAAAAGCTGGATGCAAAACCGGAAACGACGGTTATGGTCGGAGACACGAAATACGATGTGCTCGGCGCGAGGCGATGCGGTGTTTCCTGTATTGGCGTTCGCTGGGGAAGCGCAGCACCCGGTGAGCTGGAAGATGTTCAGGCGGACGCGATCGCTGCGACAATGGACGAGCTGGAAAAACTGCTTATGGACAGGAGAAAAGCATGAAAAGAATTCTGGTTGTTGTGGACATGCAGAAAGACTTTGTGGACGGATCACTTGGAACAGCGGAAGCAGTCGCCATTGTTCCTGTCGTAGTGAAGAAAATCAAAGATTTTGAAGGAACAATCTTTGTAACTTACGACACACATTTTGAAGACTATCTGGAAAGCGAAGAGGGAAAAAAGCTTCCGGTACCGCATTGCATATCCGGAACTCCGGGCTGGGAACTGGATGCGCTGGTGCAGGAAGCGCTCGAGGAAAAGCCTTATTTTGCGATTCAGAAGTACACCTTCGGGTCTCTTGCTCTGGCACAGCTGATTGCTGCGGAGACGGACGGGGAAGAGTTCTCTGTTGAGTTGATCGGACTGTGCACCGATATCTGTGTGGTCAGCAATGCACTGATTCTGAAAGCCAATTTCCCGGAAGTTCCGATTTCTGTAGATGCTTCCTGCTGTGCTGGCGTCACACCGGAACTGCATGAAGCCGCGCTTGCAACCATGCAATCCTGCCAGATAGATATTTTGCGTTAACACCGGGAAAAATCGAAGTGACGGAAGAGAATTCAACATTGAGAAAATGAAGCCCATGTGATATACTGCAGACTGTCACGTGGGCTTTTTATATGAAAAGCGATACGTTCCGGAATGATGAGATCGAGAGGAATGACATAGATGAAATTAGGAATCGTTGGACTTCCAAACGTAGGGAAGACAACTCTGTTTAACGCGCTGACAGGTTCAAAAGCAGAGACCGGCAGCTACAGCAATGCGGGGGCGAAACCGAATATCGGTACAGCGAAGGTGCCGGATGAACGGCTCGACTGGCTTGCGGACTATTATCATCCCAAAAAATACAGTCCTGCTACCATTGACTTTGTGGATGTTCCCGGGGTGAATGCAGGGGGCGGAAAAGGAAACGAGGTTTTCCAGGCAATCCGGCAGGTTGACGCGCTGGTGGAAGTTGTTCGATGCTTCGACGATGACGGCATTTTTCTGGAGCCTGCCGATGCGGTCCGGGATGCCGAGTCTTTTGAGATGGAACTGATTCTGGCAGATATGGAAATCGTGGAGCGTCGTTTGGACCGGGCAAAGAAGAATGCAAAGGGCGGCGATAAGAAGTATAAGCGGGAATGCGAAATGTGTGAGGCGCTCCTGAAGCATCTGGAAGATGAAAAGCCCGCGAGAGAGTTCGAGTTTACCGAGGAGGATAAGGATATTCTCGCGGACGGTGGTCTGCTGACGGTGAAACCGGTGATTTATGCAGCCAATCTCGATGAAGCGGGGATGAGCGATCTCAAAAACAGCCAGAATTTCCAAGCGCTTTCTGCCTACGCGGCAAAACAGGGAGCTGCGGTTTTGCCGGTGGCTGCTCGTTTTGAAGAGGATATTGCCGAATTGGATGAGGAAGAGGCCAGAATGTTCATGGAGGACCTTGGCCTGACGGAAACCGGACTCGACCGGCTCATTCGCACTTCTTATGATTTGCTCGGCTATATCTCCTTCCTGACAGCCGGCGAGGACGATGTTCATGCCTGGACCATTGTCCGAGGTACCAAGGCGCCGAAAGCTGCCGGCAAAATCCACACGGACATTGAGCGTGGCTTTATACGGGCGGAGATCGTTGCGTTTGAGGATTTAAAAGCCTGCGGCAGCATGGCAGCCGTGAAGGAGAAGGGACTTTTCCGTCTGGAGGGGAAAGAATACGTAATGCAGGATGGCGACGTGACCATGTTCCGTTTCAACATATGAAAATACCGGAAAACATCGTGTTGATCGGGATGCCGGCAGCAGGTAAAAGCACGGTCGGCGTGTGCCTCGCCAAACTGCTTGGCTATGACTATCTGGATACGGATATCCTGATCCAGCGAACATATAACGCTAGACTGGAGGACCTGATTCGTCGGTATGGGGACGACGGTTTCCTGAAAATAGAGGAGAATGTGTGCAGCACGGTACATCCTGTGCAGTCTGTGATTGCAACCGGCGGAAGTGTCGTTTATTCCCGTCAGGCGATGGAACATCTGGGAGAGATCGGCCTGCGTGTTTACCTGCAGGTCAAGTATAAAGAACTCCTGAACCGGCTTGGAGATCTTCGTCGGCGTGGTGTGGTCCTGCGGGATGGACAGTCATTTCTGGACCTTTACACGGAAAGAACCGCATTGTACGAGCGTTATGCGGATTTGACCGTGGAGGAGCGGGAGATGAGTCTGGATGAAACCATTGAGGCGGTTCATTCCGCAGTGACCGCTTTATCAGGTATTGACAGCATCTGAAATTAATGTTATATTTCACATGCGAAAGGCATTGAAAGGGAACGTCCCGATTCCGGATGGACAGAGAGAGCGGCCGTGGCTGGAAGCCGCTTCATGATGGAACGGAGATGACCGCCCCAGAGCCGGGAAGAGGAAATGCTTCCCCGTGTGCACGCGTTAGGTGTTGAATGAGTGAAACAACAAGGTGGAACCGTGTATTTTAATGCACCCTTGAGGAAAGGGTGCATTTTGTGTTTTGGAGGAAGAACATGAAGATCATTTACAAGGACGGACAGGTTGCGGAATGCCCACAGGAGGAAGAACTGCATGTTCTTCGTCACAGCGCTGCCCATATCATGGCGCAGGCCATTAAACGGCTGTACCCGGAAGCGGATTTCGCATATGGACCCGCAACGCAGAATGGCTTTTATTATGATGTTGATCTCGGTGACCGTAAGCTGACCAATGAAGATCTGGAAGCCATTGAGAAGGAAATGAAGAAAATCTGCAAGGAGAATCTTCCGTTCAAGGCTTTTATTCTCAATCGTGAAGATGCCAAAAAACTGATGGCGGAACGCGGAGAAAAGTATAAGCTGGAACATATCGATGACCTTGCCGATGAGACGGAGTTCAGCTTCTTCCAGCAGGGAGAATATGTGGACATGTGCCTTGGGCCGCACCTGACCTATACCAAAGCGCTGAAGGCATTCAAGATTACACAGCAGTCCGGCGCCTACTGGAAGGATGACAGCAGCAACAAGATGCTGACCCGCATCAACGGTGTCGCTTTCCGTACAACAGAAGAGCTGGATGTCTATCTGAAGCAGCTGGAAGAAGCAAAGAAGCGCGATCATCGCCGTCTCGGCAAGGAGCTGGGGCTCTTCGCGTTCAGGGATGAAGCTCCCGGGTTTCCGTTCTACCTGCCAAAGGGGATGGTCCTTCGCAATACGCTGATCGACTACTGGCGCAAAGTCCATAAGAAATGGGACTATGTTGAGATTTCCACACCGCAGATTATGCGCCGTACTCTCTGGGAAACTTCCGGCCATTGGGATCACTATAAGGACAACATGTATACGACGGTTATTGATGATGAGGACTTTGCCATCAAACCCATGAACTGTCCGGGAAGTATTCTCGTTTATGATCTTGAACCGCATTCCTATAAGGAACTTCCCCTCCGTTATGCGGAGCTTGGCCTGGTTCATCGTCATGAGCTTTCCGGGGCTCTGCACGGCATGTTCCGTGTCCGCTGTTTTACACAGGATGATGCGCACATTCTGCTCGCCAAGGAACAGATCAAGGACGAAGTGATCCGCATAGCCCAGCTCTTTGATGAAGTCTATTCCGTCTTTGGTCTTCCCTACAAAATTGAACTCTCTACCATGCCGGAGGATCATATCGGATCCGTAGAGGATTGGGATGTTGCAACAGCAGCGCTTGCGGATGCGATCACCGCGATCGGCAAGGAATATGAAATTAATCCCGGTGATGGTGCGTTTTACGGGCCCAAGCTGGACTTCCATATTCAGGACTCTCTCGGACGTACTTGGCAGTGTGGGACAATTCAGCTTGACTACCAGCTGCCCGGAAGGTTTAATCTTGAGTATACCGGTTCTGACGGGGAAAAGTATTGCCCGGTCATGATCCACCGTGTTGTATTTGGCTCCATTGAGCGCTTTATCGGTGTGATTACCGAGCATTATGCCGGAGCATTCCCACTTTGGCTGGCGCCTGTCCAGGTGAAGGTTCTTCCGATTACAGACCGCGCCGCTGAGTATTCCGAGAACCTGCGTCAGCGGCTGGAGAACGCCGGTATTCGTACGGAAGTTGACTTGCGCAACGAAAAAATCGGTTACAAGATTCGTGGCGCTCAACTGGAAAAGATTCCTTATATGCTGGTCATTGGCGATAAGGAGATCGAAGCCGGTACAGTTGCCGTCCGTACCCGTGGGGGACAGGATCTCGGTGCGATGAGCATGGAGGAGTTTATGCAGAAGCTGAATGCAGAAATCACAGAAATGAAGTAAAACTTGATCCACTTTATGAAATAATTCACATCCCGGTACTTGACCTGCCGGGATGTGTTCTTTATAATAAAATCCCATTTTGTAATCGGAGGTTGCTGAAATGTCATATTGTCTGAAATGCGGAGCGTATATTCCGGACGGGCAGACAGTTTGCCTTGCCTGCAATTATGATCCGGCTGCGGAGCAGAAAGCGAAGAAAGGCGCAGCCGCATCTTCTGCCGCACGGCAGCAGAACAGCAACGAGGACCTCCGCCGTCGTCTGGAGGAACAGAGAAAACGGACGCAGGAACAGAACCGGCAGTGGGCGGAACAGGAGAGAATCCGGCGTGAGGAGCAGGCCGAGCGTGAGGCAGCCAGAAGGGCACAGCAGGAAGAAAACCGACGCTGGGCACAGGAGGAATATGAACGCCGGCAGGCAGAACAGAGAAGCCGTGCCTATGATCCCGATCGAACCTATCGGGCAACAACGGAAAACAGTTCATACGGCACATCCAGCGGAGAGGGGAATAAGGCACTTGCCGCAGTCAGTTATCTCAGCATTCTGTTTGCGCTTCCTTTTATCTTCACCCCAAATGATGAATATGCAAAATACCATGCAAAGCAGGGCCTCCGTGTCTTCATTTTCGGTCTGATTGCGGATGCGCTGGCATCTATTATTGGCTTTGGCTGGATTGCGACCCTGGCACGTCTTTATCTGATTTACAAAGGTATGTCGAACGCACTGAATGGGAAAAAGGAACCGGTTCCCTATATCGGAACGCTGGGAGAAAAATAATTTTCTCATTTGAAAAAAAGTTCTTGACAACAGTATTTCCCTGTGGTATTATACGAAAGCTGTCGCGAGACGGCGGATGTACCTTGAAAATTGAACAATGCAAGAAAAAGCTTATGCAAATAAGCGCACCAGAACGGGTTTTTAAAT
>JAFSLL010000225.1 GCA_017448455.1 Oscillospiraceae bacterium
ACCAAGTAGCGGCAGGGCAGGTTGTAGGCCGGGGTGATCTTGGCCTGGCCGGTGGGCTCCGGGTGGCCCTGGCGGGCCATGAGGGCGGCGCAGTCGCTGCGGAGCTGGACGCCGGCATAGGTGTGGATGCAGTTCACGATACTGCATATGGTCACACACATTTACGACAGGCTCTTCGCCGTCCTCTCCGGGGCGAAAAAAGTCTTCGTAATTGTCCACGCCGCAGCCCTTTATGAAGATCCTGCACTCCCTTTTTTTGCCGTCTCCGATGACGTAGATCCGCTCGATCACGCTGCTGATCAGGCTCGCGATTTCCTGCGGTTCCGCTGTTTCCGCCAGTTCGCGGAAGGAAAGAATGGTCTTTTTGATCTGCGCAAAATCTTTCAGTTTTGTCTTGTCATCTGCCGCGTCATTTTCCAGCTGCAGAAGCAGCCGTTTCTTTTCCGCGACACGATCCGCCATCTGGTCAAGGTCTGCGATCAGATATGGCCTGGCATTTTCCGAGACCGTCCGGAGCTCTTTGACCAATGTCCTGGTTTCCCGCTCCAGCTTCTCGATTTCCTTCTGAACCGCCCGGATCTCCTGCTCGCTTTTGTCTACCTCCAGCAGATGATCGATCTCCTGCTGGATCCTGCCGATATAGAAGGACTGGTCCTCATCAGACATGGCGGTCAGATGATCCATGATGAACTCGTCCATCTCCACGCCGCGGACAGCCTGGTAACCGCACGGGCCTTTCCGGACAGCGTTCGGGCACGAGTATTTGAAGCGCGGCTTGCCGTTGGTGTAGCGGTCGCTCTCCGGGATCACCTTCAGTCTCTGATGACAGAGCGGACAGTAGATCAGTCCAGAGAGCAGGGCGTTGGTTGACCTGTGGGGACGGTTGTACCGGTCGCCGATCTCATAGCGCAGCGTCTGGGCAGCGATCCAGTCCGCAGATGAGATGAAGCCCTCATGCCTGCCGACTGCAATGATCCAGTCCGACATATCCTTTTCCCGCCTGACTGACGTGAATTCCGGTCTCAGGAAGGTGGAGTCATCGGATGCTTCCTTTGTCTGCTGGGTCCGGTTATAGACTGCCACGCCGTGTTTGCCGTCAAATTCGGAAGGATCCCCGTAGACGCTGCCGTCGTTTTCGATGAAATAATCATAGGCAGCCTTGTCAGCCGTGCAGTAAACCGGGTTGCGGAGGATGTCCTTGACCGCGAGCAGCGTGAAGGGAGCACCGTTTTTTGTGCGGTATCCTTCTTCGTTGAGGCGTTCCGCCGTCGCGTTCATGCTGTGCAGCTTCAGGAAAGTGGCAAAAAGGTGCTTGATCATTGCCCGCTCTTCCGGGATGGCCACGAGATAAGTGAAAGCGTTCTTCTTTTTCCCGCTGCCGTACTTGGACCTTTCCGTCCCGAATCCGGTCGGGGTCGTACCGCCCATCCAGCGGCCGTCTTTGGCCAGCTCGACCAGGTTGTCCTGAATGCGCTCGGCGATGACATCGCGCTCGAATTCCGCGATCATGCCCAGCATCTGGATCATCATCTTGGAATTGCTGTCCTTGGTGTTCAGGTTGTTGGAACTGATCAGCAGGGCGACATCGTATTTGTTCAGGTATTCAATCAGATTGGTAAGGTCCGCCATCTTGCGGCTGATTCGGTCCAGCTTATAGCAGACGATGGCCCGGATCTTTTTCTGCTCCACGTCATGAATCATCCGCTGGAAGTCAGGTCTGTCGGCATAGAATCCGCTCTTGCCCTCGTCTTCGTACACCTGGAATTCATAATCCGCAGGGAGCTGCAGATGAAGCCTTGCATACTCCTTGCAGTATTCCTCCTGGTTGGAGATCGAATCCCCTTTATGCGTAATGACCGACTTCCGGGCATAGATGACTACAGCCCGGTTGTCTTCCTTAGTTGGTTCCTTTCGCTTTGTCGACATTTGACATCTCCTTTAGTTCACAGTCACACTGTAAGTTTATTATACACAGAACGGCAAAAAAAGAAAGAGGGAATTTCGCTTTTTTCATCGAAATTCCCTGCATATCCTTTTGCCATCCGTCCTGATTTATGCGGCCTTTTCGGGCTCTATTGGTTCAACCCGGCTGTTCACATCCGCAAGTGAGCTCTTCAACTGCCGGAGCTCCTCTGCGTTCAGCCCCTGAAGGTGTTTTGCTGCTAATTCGGCCCTCTTTTGTTGAAGGCCGAGCCAACTGTGGTTTGATGTCTCTCCGAAACAAATCACACATTTCATATCCTGATAGCAATTCTGATATCCCTTAGCCATAGGCATCACCTCCCCGGCTCCAGCTCATGGAGCTTGTCCGGTGAGCTTCTGTCGGCATAGGCTGCCAGCACCTCCAGCGGGATCCTCTCCAGAAGGGATACGGCTTCCTCGTAATCATGCTGCAGCTTCAGATCTGCCATTTTCTTCAGGATGCTTTCCTGCTGAGATTCCTTCAGTTCAGCGGACAGGGTCTCATTTTGCAGCTCAAGAGCTGTGTTTTCAGCCTTCATGGAGCCAAAGGCCTTGCTGTACTTACGGACCTGGGTACTCATCTTTTCGACATTTGGGATATACTTGTCCAGCGCCTTCCCGATCTCGGCAGCCTTTGCCTTCGCATTGAAAGCATTGACCTCAGAAAGCAGACCCTCCAGCTTCTCCCTCTGCTTATTGAGCCGCGTCATCTCTTTAAAGACCCGGGGCGGGATATAGTCCCTGCCGGTCTCGCTGGCGCTTTG
>JAFSLL010000226.1 GCA_017448455.1 Oscillospiraceae bacterium
GACCGGATGCTGGATGCGCTGAATGAAGCTCCTGACGCCGCGCCGGAAATGATCCTGAAAAATGTCCGCAAAGCTGTAGACGGCTTTGTTAAAGACGCGGAGCAGTTCGATGATCTGACGATGCTCGGCGTGGAGTATAAGAGGGTTCACTCATGAGAGGTTCATACAAGGAGCTTGTGGTCCCTGCGCAGATTGAAAAGCTGCAAGAAGTGCTCTCCTTCCTGGAACAGGCGTTGGGCGAAGTGGACTGCCCGCTGAAAAAGCAGATGCAGATCGCTGTGGCGGCAGAAGAAGTCTTTGTGAACATCGCAAGCTATGCCTATGCTCCTGGAACCGGCATAGCAACGGTATGTATAGAAATAGATGACGACCCGCCTGTTGCAACGATTGCTTTTTCAGATAGTGGTGTTCCCTTTGATCCGTTGAAAAAGGCCGATCCGAATGTGACACTTCCAGCAGACGAACGTGAAATCGGCGGCCTCGGAATCTTTATGACCAGGAAACTCATGGACAACGTAACCTATACCTATAAGGACGGCAAAAATGTCCTGACACTGAAAAAGAACCTCTGAAAAAGTGTGGAAAAGGGCAAAAGAAAGGAAAATGAAAGAGGAAAAATGAAAAGAATCGTATGTATCCTTATGGCAATGTGCATCGTGTTCACATTGGCAGCCTGTGGAGCAAAGCAGGCGGAACCGGACGTGAAAGAGTGGACCCGTCAGGGCTATTTCTCAGACGAAAATGAGAATATGCTGACAGTTATGTGGATGGAGGATACCGACGAGCCCGGCTGGTATGTCGGAATCATGATCGGTGAGCTCATGGCTGGCTGGACAATCCCACAGGAGGGCAACACGCTGCATGGCAATCTGTACGCATGGGACGAGAGCGCCGAGCCGCTGATCGTCACCGTGTCTGAAGAGGGCGAGGATGGCTTGCTGCTCACCATGGACGGCGGCGAGAGCTATCACTTCACCCCGATGGAGATACAGGAGGCGTCGATCGTCGTTACGATCAACACGGAGGGCTGCGGCTATATCGCTTATGGTGAAGGGGAAGAAGCGCCGGAGATCGACCCGGAAGATCCGGCCCAGTCCGCCTACATCGGTCTGGCCGAGCCTGCCACACCCACCTTTATCGCCCAGCCACAGGTGGGCAATCTGTTCGTCAAATGGACAAAGAATGGCGAGGACTTTTCCACCGAGTCGCAGATCACCCTGCTGCTGGATGAGAGCGCGGAGTATATCGCCGTATTTGAGGAAGATCCCGACTGGCATAATCCGGTCATGAGCTTCATCGGCGTCTATCAGTGCGACAGGGCGCGGGCGACCGTCGAGTGCTCTGGCTATGACGAGGCATGGATCTCCATCGAATGGGCAAGCAGCGCTTCGGAAATGATCAACTGGGTTATCTCCGGGCGACTGGATACGGATACCCGCAGCATTACCTACGACGGCTGCTCGAAAACGAACTTTGTCTACGATAACAGCGGCGAAGTGGTAAGCGACGACAGCGAATATGAAGACATCCCCGGCGTGATCACCTTTAACGACGATGGATCTTTTACCTGGCATCGGGATCTGCCCGAAAGCGGTGAGGACACGGTGTTCGAGTGGGTCGGAATGCAGCAAGACCTCTTCTCATATGAGCATGATCCGAGAGAAAACCCGGAAGCGATGAAGGATATCGTCGAAAATGCTGACGCGGTTTACGGTTTCTCCCCAAATCCCGAATCGACACGCCTCGGGGTTTACGCTGAATATGACTGGACTGATCCTGAGTTTGTTGCCGAAGCACAGGAAGAGCGCAGAGCGTATCACGAGTCTATGAGCACCATGATGGACATCCTTTACGAAATGCGTGCGGAAGGCGCGTCAATCGAAGAAATGGCAAGAGCCGTTTCCACCGAGAGAAACCGCTTGCGTCTGGAGGCGTATAAGGATGATCCGGAGGGGCTCGAAAAGCTGAAACAGAGCAACCTGGATACATACGGACACGAGGATGGCCCTACTCCGGATGAATTGTATGAGAAATACGGCAGCTGGGCACTTGTCATTCAGAAGGCTTTCGGCACTAACATGGGAATGGATGCTTGCTGCGGCCTGTATGACGAGTATTATCAGCTGTATATCGAGCTTGGATATGTCGATGAATAATTGATTTATACTTGAATAGGACGAGGAGAAAAAGATATGGGTTTTAAAGACGATTTGAAAAAAGCAGCTTACTCCGCGGTTCCCAGAAAAATAGAAATGGGCCGTAGCATGACGATCGAAGAACTGTATGCTCTTCTAGACCAGCATAAGGAGGAGTTTCCAGTGCCGTTCAAGCTGACCAGCTTCTTGGGCAAAAGGATCACCTTTAAGCGTGAGCCCAGGTTGGAGATCCAGCTACTTGTGACTGTGAAAGGCAACGTCATCACGGTCAGACCCAACCTGCAGGAAGGAACGATCGAAAGCAATGATTTCAGCGTAAGAACATCCGATCTTAAAAACGGCTTCGGACTGCAAACCGAGCTGGGCCGGGATGACTATGTGAACGATGTCGTAGAAAAGATCACAAGGATCGTGAATAGATAATTGCTCTCCTTATAAACAGGGCCACCGAAATAAGTGCCGTTGGCCATGGTTTTGCTTCAAAGGCGACGTACGGAAAAAGGTTTATCCCATCTCATATAATGCTGTATTGTATGAGAAGGCTTGAACAGTTAAGTCTGTAATAGACACGGTAAAGGGTAAAGGAGCTAGTGGATATAAAGTAGTCCATGAGCTCCTTTTTTATGCACAAATTACCCTTGACAAATCAAATCTCATCAAGGTATATAGAACTTGATGAAGAACCAGTACTTGTCATGAAAGAGACCTTTAAGCAACATGATCTTCCTTTTGTGACATGTACTACCTGGTCTACAGACGGATTCTTCCGCGAAACAAAAGACATGGTTCAGTATCGTTTGGAAGAAGGGTGCTCC
>JAFSLL010000227.1 GCA_017448455.1 Oscillospiraceae bacterium
GCTGAGGATCGTGGCAGTGGTCGTGGTCACGCCCGGCAGGTTCCGTGCGGACTTGATCACCTTTTCGTCGACGTTCTCTGTCACGACAAGAGCCTTGCCCTCTGCGCCGACCTTCTCGAGGAAGCTCTTGAAGGGCTTGGTCTTGATCTCGTCGACGCTCAGGCCGTCAACAACAACGATCTCTTCCTCCGCTGCCTTTGCGCTCAGAGCACTCTTGAGTGCGAGGCGCTTGACCTTCTTGTTCAGCGTGTAGCTGTAATCGCGGGGCTTCGGTGCAAATGCCACACCGCCGTGGTACCACACAGGAGATCCTGCATAGCCGGCGCGGGCACGGCCGGTTCCCTTCTGACGCCAAGGCTTCTTGGTCGTGTAGGACACCTCGCCCTTGGTCAGTGCGCTCTGCGTTCCCTGACGGCAGTTGGCCAGGTGATTCTTCACAGAATCATGCAGCACGCTTTCATTCGGCTGAATGCCGAAGATGGCTTCGGAGAGCTCGATCTCGCCGATCTTCTCGCCTGCCATGTTAAAAACATTTGCTTTAGGCATTTATGCTGCTCTCCTTTCCTTACTTTGTACGTGCGGAAGCCTTCTGCGGGTTGACGCTGACACCAGCGCCTTCGCCCTTCTTGACGGGCTGAGTCTTGACGGTATCCTTCAGATAAACAATGCTGCCTTTCGGACCGGGGACAGCGCCGCGGATCGCAATCAGGTTGAGCTCTGCGTCAACTTTGACAACATCCAGGTTCTGTACCGTTACCTGCTCGACGCCCATGTGACCTGCCTGCTTCTTTCCCGGGAAAATACGGGAAGGATCTGTGCTGGAACCCATGGAGCCCGCATGACGGTGAACCGGGCCGCCGCCGTGGCTGGTCGGGGTGCGGCCCTGGCCGTAACGCTTTATCACGCCGGCGTAGCCTTTACCCTTGCTGGTGCCGGTGACATCAACCTTGTCGCCCTCCGCGAAGAGGTCGGCCTTTACGACGTCGCCAACTTCCAGCTTGCTGTCGTCTTCAAGACGGAATTCTTTCAGATGCTTCATCATGCCTACGCCGGCCTTCTTCAGATGGCCCTGCTCCGGCTTGGAGAGCTTCTTGTCGCCGACTTCTTCGAAGCCGAGCTGGACGGCTTTATAGCCTTCCTTTTCTTCGGTCATCTTCTGCACAACCACGCAGGGGCCTGCTTCGATGACTGTGACGGGAATAACCTTTCCCATCTCGTCGAAGATCTGCGTCATGCCGACCTTCTTGCCAATGATGGCTTTTTTCATGTTTTTCCTCCTATAAGGTTATTGGTTGCCTCGCATGGCCCGGTAAGACCGTCCGGAGGCTGGCAACTTAACCCGCCTGCGCTATGCAGGCATCGGGTCTGCTTTGCTGGGGTATTCGCGTCCTTTGCCGGATCAGAGCTTGATCTCGATTTCGACGCCGGCGGGAACTTCGACACTCATCAGTGCTTCCACCGTTTTCTGGGTGGGGCTCATGATGTCGATCAGGCGCTTGTGCGTACGGCGCTCGAACTGCTCACGGCTGTCTTTATACTTATGAACAGCGCGAAGGATCGTGACGATCTCCGTTTTGGTGGGCAGAGGGATCGGTCCGGAGACCTTTGCATCCGTGCGTTTGGCCGCCTCGACGATGGTTTCCGCAGCTTTGTCGATCAGCTGGTGATCATAGGCTTTGAGGCGAATGCGGATCATGTTTTTGCTGTTGCTTGCCATTGGGTTTTCTCCTTTTCGTACGTTCTTCTTGACGGCATTGGGCACCGTCATATTAAAGGATGCGTACGGATGAAGCATTTTCATACACACAGCCGTGCGTATCAGGCCGCGTCCGAAAAACAAACCGGCTCTTCAGCCGGTCAGCGCTCCGTCCGCGCGATATACGCGTGGAACGAAATGCTTCAGCCGCCCGATTGTGTACCGGAAACCGGTACCGGACATACTCCACGGAAGTTACCTCGTGCAAAACGAGCAATCTCCCGCTTCAACGCATGCGTATATGCCTGCGCACACACGCTCAACTAATATAACAGCGGAGGGCTGAAAAGTCAAGAAAAATTTTCGTGCAAAACGTAGAAATTTTAACCTGAATTTTGTGCATTTTTACAACTGATAGTCTGCAGGCGCCAACGGTTCAATAATCTCTCAATTCTTTGAAAATCCTGGTGACTTCGAGAATAATCCGTGATATGATATTTATAAGATAACATAATAATCCGGCGCAGAGACAGCAACAAAAAAAAACAGAAGAACGGAGGATAGCAAATGAAGGTAACAAAACGAAACGGTAATATCACCGTTTATGATGATGACAGAGTTTCAGTCAGTATCCTGAAAGCAAATGAAGGCGTCCCCTGGGAAGATCTGACGCCTGTCAAAGCAAAAAATATCGCCGGTGTCGTTTTCGAGAGACTGACCGCACAGAACGAAATCATCACCACCGATGAGATTCGAAGCTGCGTGAACGACGTTCTGTTCGAATTCGGTTTTCCGCTGACCGCCAGGAACTATATGGATTATAAGAAATAAAATCGGAACACGGACAGGGGGCCGAGCATCCGATCCGCCAAACAAAACGCACTGTCTTTTGACAGTGCGTTTTGTTTGGTGGGGGAAGGTGGATTCGAACCACCGAAGGCATCGCCAGCAGATTTACAGTCTGTCCCCTTTGGCCACTCGGGAATTCCCCCATATTCAATTCTGGAGCTGGTGGACGGACTCGAACCCCCGACCTGCTGATTACAAATCAGCTGCTCTACCGACTGAGCTACACCAGCATGTCCAGGAACAACAGCCATCATCCAGCCGCCCGGCTATAATAGCAAAAAACACCGTTTTTGTCAACATAAATTTTCGAAGCTCTTTTAGACATGCAGTTACCAATTTAAAAGTATACATTCTTCTCGTAATCTGATATACTTGCTCTACTTGAATTTTTTTAAAAGGAAAGGTATCCACAATGCAGATTCATGAAAAAAAGCTTCAGGAATACGCAAGACTTATCGTCCGCACCGGCGCAAATGTACAGCCCGGACAGATTGTCCAGCTCAGCATTTCGGTTGAACAGCACGCTTTCGCAGCCATGTTGACCGAAGAGGCTTATCGGGCCGGGGCAAAAAAGGTGAATATGAACTGGCTATCCGACCGCCAGGATCGGCTTCATTACACCTATGCAGAAGAAGATGTGCTCAGCGAGACGCTTCCCTGGGAGGAAGAAAAGCTCCGTCAAATGACGGAAGATCTTCCTGTTCGTATCTTTATAGAATCAGAGGATCCTGACGCTCTTGCCGGACTCGATCCGGAAAAGATCTCCCACGTGATGCAGAAGCGGTCTGCTGTTGTCAAGCCGTATCGCGATGCGATCGACGGGAAGCATCAATGGTGTATCGCAGCGCTCCCCTCCGAAAGCTGGGCGAAGAAATGTTTTCCCGAATCAAGTTCGGAAGAAGCGCTTTCCAAACTGTATGAAGCGATCTTCCGCACCGTACGGATTTATGGAGGGCTGGATCCTGTTGCCGCATGGAAAATGCGCGTGGATACCATTACGGAGAAGTGTGCATGGCTCAATGCGCAGGAGTTTGTCTCCCTTCATTACAGCAGTCAAAACGGCACGGATTTTACCGTAAGCCTGATTCCCGGCGCGTCCTGGGTGGGGGCAGGATCTGTCAATGAGGAGAATGGTGCCTTCTATATTCCGAACATGCCTACCGAGGAGATTTTCACTTCTCCGCTCGCCGGTCACTGTGAAGGCACACTCGTTGCCGTCAAACCGCTGAGCTGGAACGGGCAGCTGATTGAGAACTTCTCAATTCACTTTGAAAACGGTCGGGCTGTATCGTGCAGCGCGGAAAAAGGTCAAACTCTGCTGGAGAAAATGATTCAGATGGATGATGGCGCAGCCATGCTTGGCGAAGTAGCACTTGTTCCCAAAGAATCCCCTGTTAATCGCTGTGGCTTTCTGTTCTACAATACTCTGTTCGATGAGAACGCCTGCTGTCATTTTGCCCTTGGACACGGTTTTAAAGAAGTCCTGCCAAACGGCAATTCTCTCTCTTCGGAAGAAGCAACACAAAACGGCATTAACGATTCCATCATCCATGTCGATTTCATGGTCGGTGCTGAGGATCTGACCATCCGCGGTCTTCGTGCAGATGGCATCTCGGTCCCAATCTTCGAAAACGGCACCTGGGCAGAATGATCCTTCTGTCAGAATCGTCTGTCTGCCATGACAGAATCCACCTTTACAACTATCGCCCTTTGGTGTAACATATTGACAGATCCCCGGGCTCTCTACGCAGAATCTATTATTACGACTTCGGAGGATTCCATGAACAATCGTTCAAAGCGGGAACACGATCCGGCCTTGTATAACGCAATCCTGACCCTGCAGACTCCAGAGGAATGCATCGCTTTTTTAGAAGATCTCTGCACCATGAATGAACTGATGGCAATGGAGCAGCGCTATCAGGTCGCCAAACACCTGTATGACGGAAAAATCTATAATGAAATCCTTGCGGAAACCGGCGCATCCAGCGCAACCATCAGCCGCGTCAACCGTTCTCTTCAATATGGGAACGGCGGTTACGAGATGGTTTTCGAACGCATGAAGGCCGATCACGAATGAGCAGCTACGAATCTCTCGCTCCTTTCTATGATCGGCTCACGTGTGATGTGGATTATATCGGCTTTGCCGATCGGTATGAAACTGCTTTTCTTTCCGATGGCGGTCCTTTTCATCTTCTTCTGGATCTTTGCTGCGGAACCGGCAGCATGAGTCTGGAGATGAGCCGGCGTGGATATGAGCTCATCGCAGTCGACGCATCAGAGGACATGCTGATGGAGGCAAGGGAAAAATGCGCTTCTCTTCCGGTTCCTCCCCTGTTTCTGCAGCAGGACGCCGCGAAACTTGATCTTTACGGAACCGTCGATGCGGCTTTCTGCTCTCTGGAAGGAATCAACTATCTCGCTCCTGCCCAGCTGACTGAGATGATCTCAAGGCTTCGCAACTTCATTCGTCCCCACGGTTTATTTCTTTTCGATATCCGCAGTCCGGAATATCTGAAGCACATTGACGGCAGCACCTCTATTGACGAGGATGAGGATGTGTTCTGTGTCTGGCGTGCAGATTTTGATCCGGAAGAAAACGCTCTGATCTACGGGATGGACCTTTTTTCCCGAAAAGGCAAGCTATGGACCCGAAGCCGGGAAGAGCATGTGGAATATGCCCACTCCCCTGCTTTTTTGAAATCTCTGTTTTTACAATACGGCTTTGAGGACTTCACCGTCATATCCGCAGACGAACGCCTGTATATTCAGGTACGACGCTGTGAATACAGCCTGTAACTGATGAAAGCTCCGCCATCCGGCGGAGCTTTCCGTTTTACCCCTATCAAGCAAAAACATGGCGGCAGCTTGCGCCGCACGGGAGATAGAGACCGCTCTCCGTTACGGGCAGGCAGAGCTCGCGGCTTTCCGCGCTGCCCCCAAATCGTCCGGCAAAGACACTCTCCGTCACATAGCTCAGGACAGACGGAGAAAGGCCCGTTGTATAGGAGTTGATCAGCACAAACAGCGGGTGTTCCGATAACACCCCCGCACAGAGGGATACGAAAGGCCACAGGTTCTGTTCCAGCTTCCAGATCTCGCCGCCCGGTCCTCTCCCGTAAGAGGGCGGATCCATGATAATCGCATCATATGTTTTCTCGCGGCGGATCTCCCGCTCCACAAACTTGGCACAGTCATCCACAATCCATCGCACCGGTTTTTCTGCAACGCCGCTTGCAGCGGCGTTCTCCTTTGCCCAGGCGACCATACCTTTCGCTGCATCGACATGGCATACTTCTGCACCGGCCTTCAGGCAGGCGACCGTTGCCGCGCCTGTATACGCAAACAGATTCAGCACCCGAATCGGCCTTCCGGCATTCCGGATCTGGTTCATAGCCCAGTCCCAGTTGGCAGCCTGTTCCGGAAACAGTCCTGTATGCTTGAAGTTCATGGGCTTTACCCGAAAGGTCAGTTCTCTGTAGTGAATATCCCAGCTCTCGGGGAGCTTTCCCTTCTCCCAGTTGCCTCCGCCGCTCTCGCTGCGGATATACCGGGCATTCCGGGATTCCCAGTGTCTGTTTCTTCGAGGTGTATCCCAGATCACCTGCGGATCCGGCCTCACCAGATAAACCTCTCCCCACCGTTCCAGTTTCTCACCGCGGGAGCAGTCGATCAGCTCATAGTCTTCCCATCGGTCCGCTATCCACATAGTTTTTTCCTTCCCATTTCTATTCTGTGAATGTCATGATTATACGAGCGGTGTTTCCTTTCGTCAAGCTCCTGTTCAGAATCCGCGCCTTCGCATCAGGGCAATTACCTTTCCCTCAATAAGATCGCAGGGAATTGCGCCGAAGTCACGGCTGTCACGATTCAGCCTGCGGTTGTCCGCCACAATATAAACGCAGTTATCCGGAACAACGGACGGATAATCCGCGTCTCCGGCTGCCACGGAGCCTTGTTCACCGATCTGTACTACACCGTTTACCAACAGTGTCCCGTCCTCCGTCGAATCCAGCACATCTCCTGATGCAGCGGCAATTCTTCCCACTCTTCTTCTGCCTTCCGTCCGGTAAATCACCAGGTCATTTTTACCGTATTCTCTCTGCAGGCGGTATGCAAACAGCACATCGCCGTCCTTTACGGCAGGAGACATATCCATTCCCTCCGCACGAAACAGAAGAAAAACCAGGCCGAACAGCACCGACGCCGTGGCCAGCAATAACAGAATACGGATCAGAAGGACCAAATATCCATTTCTGATTTCCAGCCACTTTTTCCGCTCCTGAATAATTTTCGCCCGCTCAGTCATCTCTGATTTCATCCTCGTATTGCCATACACCCACTGCTTCTTCTGTTTTTTCTATCGTAGCACCGCTGTCAGTCAGATGGTCAAGAAGCGTGTCATAGCGAGTCCGTTCCGCCTGGAGCGCTTCCGTATAAAGCGCATCCAGCTCCGCTATCTTTTTCCAAACGTCCCTCTCGCTTATGCCGAACAGTGCGCGGCGAAAATGCACAGTTTCCAGCCATGAACGTATTCTTTCATGCGCACGGTTAACCGCCTGCAGGCTTTCATAAGAATCTCTTCCCATAGTGTTTACTCCATAATCGTCAGAAGAATTGTTCTGGAATCCGCAGAATCTTCGGAGCAGGTCGTCAATGCAAGGAAATGAGGGTTTTCAAGCTGTCTGGCGCGTTGAAGCAGGGTTTCATCGATCTGTTCGGAATGCTGAAGGACATAATCAAGCATAGCGTCTATATCTGCATTCACCCGTTCCGGATCAAAGATGCGGATCTCTCCCTCCGGCGCCTGCAGGCAGGCGATGGTTCGAAGATTTCTGATGCTTCCTTTCAGTATAAGTCTCCCATCCCGGTTTTCGCGGAAAAAATGCGACTTTCTGTATAAGGTCAGATCGCCGAACATCCGGTGTTCTTCTACATTGTGACCATAAATCAGCAGGTAGGAATCCATCGGTTCCCAGCTGTTTCTTGCGTCAAGAAAAATGCTCCCCGCAAGAGCGTACTCTCCATAGATATCCAGGCTCATATAGCTGAAGTTTGTGGAACCCTGAACGACAGGATAGTCGATCCCGGTATTTTCCATCTCCAGCCACGCCCAGACATCCGGATTGACTGCACGAAGTCCGGCAAAGCTTTCTGAATTGTCCTCCGCGTCTCCCGATTCCGTCTCCGCCGGCTTCCATTGTCTGATCCGCTCCTGTACTTCACGCGCGCTGTCATAGATACGGTAATTATCCCATAACGCGTATATGGCAAAAGCGGCAGAGAAAAAGAGAAGTAAAAGCAGAATGGACGTCAGGAGACGCTGA
>JAFSLL010000228.1 GCA_017448455.1 Oscillospiraceae bacterium
CTACGCTGTTCAGACCGGCTTCCACAGATCTCCCCACGCCTTCCATGGGAATATCCGCGGCCAGTTTCTTTCCGCCGCGCAGGGACAGAGCCCCCTTCTTTTCTCCGAAGGCAGCGTCGAGCGCGTCAGAAATGATGTCTTCAACACTCTTTTCCTCGGCATTCGCTGTTGCCGGGAAGTGCACGACCGTGACCTTCTCGGCGTCTGCCAGCTCAGCGGAGGAAATGTTCACGGCAACAGGAGCCGCAGGTTCGAGAGGATTCCCATCCTTGTCCTGCAGCTCAAGGTCGAAGAACCGGACGAAAACGGTCTGTTCATCCTCTCCGACTGTCGCCTGGGCGGCCGCAAGGTACTCATCATACTGCGTCGTCCCCTCGGGGATCTCCCGCATGAAGAGCTGTGTCCCCTCCGGGAGTTCCGCTTCGGCGGTATATGCCACACTGGCGCCATAGTCACCGGACTCCGCTGTCAGGTTCCCGTCCTCGTAAACCGGTTCCGGTTCAGGCACCGTGACGGTACCGAACGCGAACAGATCCGCGAAAGCCGGAGCTGCCGTGGAACATGTCATCAAGCAAGCAAGAAGAAGTGCAAGCACTTTCCTTCTCACAGGATGCTGAATGCCGTAGAACATAGTGTCCTCCTTGTCTGTACATCCTTTCTGTTCTTTCGGTCCTGAAAGGAACAAGCCAGATCTGTACAGTAATAAACAATTTGAAAAAGGTTTTTTATCTTGAGCTCCGCGTTATGATCGGAGCATGGGTTTCGTAATCAGTTCTCCCCATTATACGGGACGTTCACTCTTCGATAAAATCGTCGTCCACTGAGGGGGATTCATTCTTTTTCTGCGCGTTTTTCTTCCGTTTCTTCTCCGGTTTGTATGCCGCCGGTACGGATTCATCCTCGCTCAGCACGGAATGATTCTGCCGGATTTTCTCCAGCGCTTTCCTCTTGATCTTCTCCCGGTCCCGTACAGCGCTCCGGCCGCCGGACAGGAAGATCCAGATAATCATAAACAGCAGGATCGGGATGCTCAGCACACCGGCGACGATGACCGTGTCGATCAGCGTAGCTTCAGAGGTGAAATGCAGGGTCCTGTCGATTACATTCTCTACTCTTCTCCCCCTTACCAGCAGTCGGTGTGTGTTGATGCCGTAAGGCGTGCAGGTTACGAGCGTCATATAGTCTTCGCCCGGGATGACGCTGAGTGTGCTCATGTCCGTCGGCTCAACGATGTTTATGAGATCTACTTCATATCGGTACGTCTCATTCAGAACGAATACTTCAAAATAGTCGCCCGGCTTCAGTTTGTCAAGGTCTGTGAAGAGTTTGGCACTGGGGAGTCCTCTGTGTCCGCTGATGACAGAATGCGTCGATTCTCCTCCCACCGGCAGGCTGGACCATTCGAGATGACCCGTGGCAATCTGCAGAACCGCTTCGGAGGTCCCGTGATAGATGCCGAGGAAGCACCCAAGTGTCGGTATTTCGATGTACCCGATCATCCCGGTGCCGAGCGGATCGAGCACGCTGTTATACTCTTCTATCTCCTCATCGGAAAGAGTCTTCCGCTCGATGATCTCACCTGCGGCAAGACGTCTGTTCCAGTCGTTCGCTTCTTCGATTAAGGCGTTATACTTGTCATCCTCGATGTTGGCGATGTCTTCCGCGTAGTGTGCGATGACCTGCGACTGGTGGAATGAGTTCCAGTAGTCTGAGAAGGACGGGTAGACGACGAGGCCGAGACCGACGAGTAATAGCAGGACGAGGCTAAGGTTTATCAGTGTGTTTTTCAAGCTCCGCGCCTCGTTTCTCTGCCGTCACTCATCAATTCTCAGCTTTCAGACACCGCACGACGATTCTTCGGTTCCCTGCAAGGGTACAAGTGAACAGGCTCAATCCCCATTCCTTGTCCCGGAGCAGTTCGCCCTGATTTGCGTCAAGGATCTCCTGCCCGACTATTTGTACTCGAAAACCTTCCCCTTCATATCACGCGATCCAGGACTTCCTCGTTTACCTCACCGGCATCCACATCCGTGCGGATATTCCAGACAGTTAAGTCCACGGCTCCGGCAACAAGCAGAAGTCCCAGGATCGCGACACAGGCGCCGATCGTTCGGCGGTACAGGCCTTTCGGTCTTTTCTGTTCCAATTTTCCAACTCGATGGATTGATGATTTGTAATTCAGAGGACTGTTTACAGATCGTCCTCATCATCCTTTTTCTTGCTCAGAAGCGATCCGATGCCAACGCACACCACACCGCCCGCGCCCATGGCGGGAACAGGCCACCAAAGCTGACCGGTCAGCGGGATTTCCTCGTCGGGAATCTCTTCTTCAGGCTCTTCCGGCGGAGTCAGAGGCGTGGGTTCCTCCGGGATCTCCTCTTCCGGCGGATAGACCAGCGGAACAGGTTCTTCCGGGATCGGTTCTTCCGGCGGGGTCGGTGGCTCTTCCGGCGGGGTAGGCGGTTCTTCCGGAGGAGTCGGCGGCTCTTCCGGCGGAGTGGGAGGTTCATCCGGAGGAGTAGGCGGTTCCGGCGGAGGTGTAGGGATATCCGGCGGAGGTTCATTTGTCACATCATTCCTGTTCATCTTCGGAATGACGGTAACGTCATACTCCCATTCCCACTCCAACTTTATCGTACCGTTATCTTCAATATACCCTCCGGGAACAAGCACCAGCGCTGTCTGGAATATGTAAGTCGAGGTGGTATACGGACCGGTATCTCTCACAAGCCTCGGAATGCGCACAAGATAGAGACCTGTGGTGAGATCTTCAGTTTTCGGGGGATTGGTCGTGTTATCCGTAATGACCTCTGTAAAGACAGCTTCCCCGTTCGCGTCGGTGTACATCATGTTATCCGCTTCGATCTGGTTCTCGTCAATGATAATCCTGATCGTTGCGGAATTAGAGGTGATAAACGTCTCGGCAAAACGATCCCATGAGGACCAGTCCCAACCATTTTCACTGGTCTCCCAGTTTGTACCGTTCAGATCGGCGAGATGCTCCTTGATATAGGCTTCAAAAAACGGTTTGAACTTTTCAGCCGGTTCATAATGGAGGTTGGCGTCCGAGCCTGTGACATCCGCGATCTTCCAGATATAAACGGGAGCACGGTAGATCGGACCGCTTCTATCCACTAATTCGACGCGCAGGACACAGGGGTCATGACCCTCTGCGTTCGGGTCGCCCGCGGCGGCAAAGGCGACAGTGCTGCCCAGAGCAAGAGTCAGCAGCGCGGCCAGAATCATCGCTAGTAGCTTTTTCTTCATAATTAATTTCCTTCGTCCGCAGAACTGCGCCGACCCGGAATCATGGTTTGAAGTCGGAGACTGTTTTGACGGACAAGTGTTGATGTACATCTTTCGACGGGGACAGGACTGACGTCCTTCCTCCTCCCGGTGCGGATTGCGTTGGAACAGGGGACGGATTCAGCCCTCTCCCCGCCGGGCAAGCCGAGGGGTTTGGTCTCAGCTTGCTCTGACGGGATGGATTACTCAATTGTTGGGTTCGGGTTCAGAGTACGATTAGTTCTCTTCCTTGCCCATTCTCTTCTTGGTGACGAGGACCACGCCAGCACCAACGGCAAGCAGACCGCCGATGATGTAGAAGATCGTGGTACCGATACCACCGGTGGAAGGAAGCTCAGCACCAGAATTGTTGACAATCGTCTTTTGAACATCTTCACCACGAGGAGTGATATTTGCATTGGCTTGGGCGATTGTAAATGTCTCTTCCGGAGCCGGATTGTATCCCTGAGGAACAGTATTCTCAATGAGGATATACGTTCCATCAGCAAGTCCCGTGAACTCAACCTGTGCAACTCCATCTGTTACCGAAGTGGTTTTCTCTGTCGCCTGAGTAATATCAGTGACCCATTCGACCTTTGCAGGTGTAGTTCCAGATGCAGCAGTATATTTATAATACTCTCTGTGTGCTTCGACATAGCCTGCTTCACCAGCAGTACCCACAGCGGCAACGTCTTTTGCCAAAATGAATCCCGCTCCAGCAAGTGCAGCATTATTTCCATCGACTTTGGTAACAGTTAACTTGGCGTTGTAAACTACAGGAGTATCAGGACTAGGGATAACCTGATTATTATCGCCATAAGAAAGAGATGCTGTATTCTTACCACTATCAACTGTCAAAGCGTCGCTATTAACTGTCGCAGAATACTTAATTGTAAGCACTGTTCCATTAGCTAGCCCTTGAATGTAAGAATCCACAAAAGAAATAGTAATAGTATCGCCTGTAGCTGTAGTCTTACTGAAAGTGGCAGCGCTTTCTGCAACTTCGGTTGTGTTATCAAAAACTGATGTGCTATTATATACTTTTACATCATTATTATACGTAAGGCCGGCTCCCATTGTATCATGGAATATATAATTCTTGGCGCCGTTTTGTTTGGTTACTGTCGCACTATATTCTACAACACTTCCAAGCTGTGCGAGAGCATGCTGACCAGTCGCATCAAGTGACCCTGCCCCACTTACGGTTCCATCAGGATTTTTGACAGCGAAGATTTCTTTATCAGGAGGAGTAATAGGGTTCTTGTCTACAACATTAGCATAAGGAGTAGTACTATCGATTGTAACCGCAGAACCGTTGGTTGTGGTTATATAGTAATAACCGTAGGCAGGTACAATAACTGTCTTCTCAGTATCAGGCCCAGTTATCGAAGCAGTCCCTACTTCAACTTTTGCCGCATAATTCTTAATAGCCGTAATTTGTGCTTCAGTCAAATCTGTTGTCTGAGGAGTAAGATATACATAATCTGTTGTTGCACCAGTGTTAGCAATTTTGATATATATCTCACCAGTCGCATTAGTTGCTGTAGCACTAGTTGTTCCAAGATAAACGGTCCCGTTAACATCAGCAATAAATCCGTCGGGAACAGTATTGACACCAGACATTAGTTTATAACTGATTTTCCCATCTGCACCTACGGTTGCATCAAAAACTTTGTATACAGTATAGTTGCTGACAGCATCAGCCGCAATGTTTGCTGGAGACTTGATTGTAATAGTCTTGTCTGCTCCTTTCGTTCCTTCAGGAAGGGCAACAGCCATTGCGCTCACGCCAAGTCCAAGGATCATGGTCAGAGTGAGCAAGATTGAAAGAAATCTTTTCATTTTCTTTTTCCTTTCAGAATTTTTTATCACTTAATAATTGTGATACTTTCTTAATCGAGAGCTTCCGCTCCCTTTTCTTCCCCATCGGGATCTTCATCACCCCGCGAAGGAAATCCTTTCCTGGTTCCTACACTTTCCGAGCCACTCCTCAAAAACGTTCTCCGGTTACAGAGGATGCCGAGCTCATTTTGATTTGTGGCGTGATTCCTGAGAAGTGTAGGGAAAGAGCAGGAATCAGCGGCCGTTTCAGCTTCTTGTCCGCTCTCTTCGGAAAGAGTACGGAGGAAGCTGAGCTTTCAGGGAAGGAGTTCAGTGAGAATGAATCATCTCGCTTTATCCCTTTCCTGAAAATCCGTTTTTTAGAACTTTTCCGTCGTGACGGAGACGATTCCGTGTCCGAAGCTTTCGGGCGTCAGGACTTCGGCGTCGCCGTCCTCGGTGATGTGCCATACGCGGACCGCTTCGTCTTCGCCGACTTCTTCCAGACCTTCCACCGTGACGCGCACGGGTCCGATCGGGAGAATCTCGGTGAGCCGAATTTCGGGTTCCGCTTCCGGAAGGATCTCTTCCGCGGCTGCTTCGGGTTCCGAAATGAGTTCGGGATCCGCTTCGGTCCCTTCGGGGATCTCGTCCGCCGCGGGTTCCGCCTGTTCAACTTCAACCGGTTCTTCGGTCTGTTCAACCGCTTCGGCCGGCTCCGGGATTTCAACCGGTTCCGGCGAGACGATCTCACGCCTCCAGATGGAAATGTCGAACAGTCTTACCGCGCCGAGTTCCGCTTCCGGATCTTCGGCCACGCTCAGGGTGTCGATCACGTCCATCGCGGTGCCGTAGGCTTCGCCGTCTTCTTCCGCTTCGGGAATGATTTCCCGGACGGAAAGCTCAAGCTCTGCCGCGGGGTACGCGAATGAGGATGCCGGCGCCTCGAGGACTGCCGTGATGCCGTCCGGTGTCTGCGCCGTCAGAAGAATGTCTGTCGGCGGGGCAAGGGGAACTTCGGGTTCGGGGATCTCTTCGGGATCTTCCGGAGCTTTGACCGTATCGAGCGCGCCTTCTGCGGGAAGTTCTTCTTCGGGGTCTTCCGGGGCTTTGACCGTATCGAACGCGCCTTCTGCGGGAAGTTCTTCTTCGGGCAGTTCAGGTTCGTACTCCGGATTCTCCGGCAGAGCCAGATACCCGGCGATCCGTTCCGAATCACGCGCGCAGGTATTCACCTGCACCGCAGTTCCCGTTCCTCCAATCAAAATGTCGATCTCGTCCTCCCGGACCTCGGTCACAATCGCGATCCTGTCCGCGAAGCCGTCCGCATCGTCGTCGAAGAATACGAGGTCGCCCCGGATGGGTTCCCCGTCCGCTTCTGTCCAGAATCCCTGCGCACGCGCAGAGTTCATCCAGTTCGCGGGCACAGAGTCCGTCGGGATGCCCCATACATCGGCATAATGCAGACAGAACATCACAAAGATCGCATTCCAACCGGCGTAGCGGTTGCCGTACCAGTCGCCGTAGCGTGTGTATCCGTGCTGGACGTTGTATTCGTCCGTCACAAAGTTCAGCGCGCTTTCAGCGTAGCCGATCTGACTGGAAGCAATAGCGATCAGGTCTTCGGCCCAAACGCCTGTCTTCTCCACATCGCAGAACGTGGACTCCCAGTCGAAGTCGATTTCCACATCCGCGTGAGGATCTCCTGTCAGCCTGGGGTAGCAGTCGTCTGTGTGTTCGTGCTCGGGCAGGGTACATGTCAGAACTTCTTCCTGCAGGTAGCAGAATTCGTTATGAACATGTCCGACGCCCTCGCGTTCCTCACAGACAAACACGGGAACGGATTGCCAGCAGTCTTCTGAATGCTCGTGCTCCGGGTCGTCCTCGAGACCGCAAATCAGAACATCCCTCCACTCGATGCAGTCCGCGGTGTGTTCGTGAACTTCGTTTTCAGGAAGCTCGCAAACGAGAATCCGTTCTTCCACGAAGCATTCCGGAGAGTGCTCGTGGGTTTCGTCATCCTCGAGGCCGCAGACACAGGTCTGAACGACTTTGTAACAGGAATCGTCATGCACATGGCCGGGCTGCTCTTTGGTCTCACAGATCAGACGATCGACCGTTTCAAAGCAATCGGGGCCGTGAACATGCGCTTCAAGCCCGCATGTCGGTTCATATTCCTGCGTCGTTGCCGGGTTGATCAGAAGCACGAAAGTGACTACCACGACCGCAAGAGACAGGAATACGAAGATTCCTTTCTGCTTTCGCCGTCTTTCCCTCGCAAGGATCAGTTCAGGACTGATGCTTATTTCCAAATCGGGGTTTCCTCCTTTCTCTCAGGATTATATCCCAACGGCAACGGGTTTCCCCGTGCCGACGGTATCAGATTGACGCTCTGCGGACTGTTCCTCGTAGTACTGCTGGATAAAGTCGATGTGCATCTCTTCGCCGCGCCGTCTCGCCTTGACGGCATCCAGCTTGTCGGAGTAGCTTCCCAGGTAGTAGTACTGCCCTTTGAAGCGGATCTCCGCGACCCATTTGCCGCTCCTCTGGTTGAAGTAGACGCCGGTGCAGCCGCTCGTGTTGTTCGTGCTGATCCTGTTCAGATTCGATTCCAGTCTTGTGACGGATGTACCCTCCACGAGTTTCAGGGTTTCCAGGATCGCCGCAGTCTGGAGGCAGCCGCAGCTTCTGGTTCTTCCCTCGAGGAGCCGGGTCTGCCCTACGACCGTTTCTTTGCCGCAGTCGCACAGGCATCGCCACTGGTGCATTCCTTCCTGCTTCCCCGCGTATGCCGTCACGGTCAGGGATCCGAACCGCTTTCCGATCCAATCCTTGAGCGGAGGCCGGGATTTGCATCCGCAGCTCACGCGGTATCCGGCGGTCAGCTGGTGAAGAGGAGCGTCCACCTCTCCGC
>JAFSLL010000229.1 GCA_017448455.1 Oscillospiraceae bacterium
AAATGATGGCAGAGATGACGTACCGGCAGGCCGGGGATTATCAGATTCCGGAGATCGGGATCAATCAGCAGGAAGAGCCCCTGGGCAAATGGGGCAGGATGCGCAGGACATATCTTCAGAAGAACAGGCCGATGCTCTACAGCGACCTGGTACTGAGCGAGAAACTGTATCCGCATCTTCTGGAGATCCAGCAGAGCGCGGAGAACCGGATGGCGCAGATGATGCAGGCACTCCAGAAGACACAGCCGGCACCGGACAAGAAATCCGATCAGATGGGCTGGGTGCAGCATATGAACAGCCTGAGAGCACAGGCGGAGGAGATCGTAACGGCGGAGCTTATCACCAGTTAAGCCTTGCGGACTTCTTCCCGTCAGAACAACAGCAGATTGAATCCATCGACCGGATGGAATCGCAAGCGGAGAGCCAGAAGCAGCCCTCCGCTTTATTTATTTCCGATGAAGAGATTGACCGGGTGCTGCGGGGCGGCTCCGGTTTTGCCAACGGGAAAATGCGGATTCAGGCGCTGTATGACACGCAGCCGAACGCAAAAGAGCGTGCCGATTACCTGAAGAATGAGTATGGCCTCGGCGGCAGAAGCTGGACGTTCTCTGATGATACGAGGGGTTTTGTGGATTACAGCAGCAAGGGAATCCTGATTCGCCGGTATGGTTACGATCAGGAAGTCCGCCTTCACTGGAACCTTGTCGAAAAGAAGATCGAAGCGCTGATCCAAAACGGCAGCTATCTGGATGAAGAGGAAAAAGCCCGCTACGCAGAGCTTTCAGAACGCTATGAAGCTGCAGGCGGTCTCCCGCTTCCCTCTCCGGGACACGCTTTCCCTGAGCTTGGTGCGGAACCGGTACAGCAGCTGTCTGAGGGCATAGATGCCGATGAAGATGATTTCTCCGATATTGACCCGGCAGCCATTCGTGAAGAGCTGGCCCGCCGGGGCATCGTCAACGGCGAGCTGGTCGATCCGGACGCGCTGGACCGTGACCCGTTTATCCGGCAGGTCATGGCCGATGCGGAGCGCCTTTCCGCTGATGAAGAAGCACAGGAACCTGTTTCCGGTGAGAAACCCGCGCAAATGCAGGGTGAAATGGCAGAGGAAGATACAGGGACGACCGAAGTATCGGAAGAAGCCAAAGCACCGGAGATTCCTGCGCAAAATTTCCGGATTACCGATGACCATCTGGGCGAAGGCGGTCCGAAGGAGAAATACCAGAGAAATGTGGCTGCAATCCGCCTGCTTCGGACGCTGGAGGAAGAAAACCGGAACGCTGCGCCGGAGGAACAGGCAGTGCTGTCTCAGTATGTCGGCTGGGGTGGTCTTGCGGATGCATTTGATGACCGTAAGGATAACTGGAGCCGTGAGTATGACGAACTGAAAGAGCTGCTCACGCCGGAAGAATACGAAATGGCGCGGGCTTCCACGCTGAATGCCCACTACACCAGTCCGACCGTGATTCGTGCTATTTATGAGGCTGTCGGTCAGATGGGCTTTACGAAGGGTAATATCCTGGAGCCTGCCATGGGCGTCGGTAACTTCTTCGGTATGCTGCCGGAGGAAATGCGGGAAAGCCGTTTGTATGGTGTAGAGCTGGACAGCATTTCCGGGCGAATTGCCAGAAAGCTCTATCCGAACGCGGATATCACAGTTGGCGGTTTTGAAACTACGGACCAGAGGGATTTCTATGACCTTGCCATCGGCAACGTGCCGTTCGGCAACTACCGTGTCGCGGACAAGCCCTATGACAAGCTGGGATTCACCATTCACAACTACTTCTTTGCCAAAGCGCTGGATCAGGTGAGACCGGGCGGCGTTGTGGCTTTCGTTACCAGTCGCTACACCATGGATCAGCAGTCACCGGATGTCAGAAAGTATCTGGCGGAACGCGCGGAGTTGCTGGGGGCGATCCGTCTGCCCAACAATGCGTTCCGTGCCAATGCCGGGACGGATGTGGTGTCGGATATCATCTTCCTTCAGAAGCGCGACCGGCCTATCGACATTGAGCCGGATTGGGTACACCTTGGGCTTACACCGGACGGACTCCCAATCAACAGCTATTTTGCCGAGCATCTGGAAATGGTGCTGGGCGAGATCAGTTCCGAAAGCACGCAGTACGGAAAGGAGGCACTGACGGTCAATCCTGTCCCCGGTGCGAATCTGGCTGATCAGCTGGAGGAAGCAATCTCCCATATCCATGGTGAGATTACCGTGCCGGAAATGTCGCTGGAGGATGAAACGGAAGCCATAGACGCGATTCCGGCTGCTCCTTCTGTCAAAAACTATTCCTATGCGCTGGTCGGCGGCGAGGTATATTTCCGTGAAAACTCCCTCATGCGCCACGTGGAGCTTTCCGACAAGGAAAAAGAGCGCATGACCGGACTTCTGAGCCTTCGGAAGATCATGAATGAGCTGATCGAGTATCAGCTGGAAGATTATCCGGAGGAAATGATCACGGCAAAGCAGCGGGAACTGAACGCTGCCTATGACAGCTTTACCGAAACCTACGGGATCATCAATTCCCGCGCCAATGCCCGCGCATTTGAAGAGGATTCTTCTTACTATCTGCTCTGCTCCCTGGAGAATCTGAATGATGACGGAACGCTGGAAAGCAAAGCGGATATGTTCACGAAACGGACGATCCGGCCGGAAACCCGCATTACCAGTGTGG
>JAFSLL010000230.1 GCA_017448455.1 Oscillospiraceae bacterium
AAAAGATCATGAGTAAGATCATCGAACTTCGCAACAAGCGCAATACCCTGTGGGAGCAGACCAAGGCTTTTCTGGAAGAGCACCGCGACGCCAACGGTCTCGTTGAGGCTTCCGCTGTCGAGCAGTACAACAAGATGGCCTCCGACGTCAAGGCGCTCGGTGACGAGATCGCCCGTCTGGAGGACCAGATGGAGATGGACGCCAAGCTCTCCGCTGCCACCTCCGCTCCCGTGCACGCTGATCCCAAGCCCGGCCGTAAGGCGAATGTGAGTCCGACCGCTACCGCCGAGTACGGTGAAGCCTTCTGGAACATGATGCGCGGCCACAGCTCCCCGGAAGTCCGGGACGCTCTGTCTGTCGGCGTTGACCAGAACGGCGGCTATACCGTCCCCGACGAGTTTGAGCGTCAGCTCATTCAGGGTCTGGAGGAGAATAACATCTTCCGTACCCTGGCTCACACCATTCACACCAACTCCGGCTCCCGCATCATTCCGCTGGCGACCGACACTGGTTCCGCGTCGTGGATCGAAGAGGGCGCTGCCATTCAGGAGTCTGACATGACCTTTGCCCAGGAGACGCTCTCCGCGTACAAGCTGGGCTGCATGGTCAAGGTCAGCAACGAGCTCCTGAACGATTCCGCTTTCGACATCGCCGCGTATATCGCGCAGCGCTTCGGTGTGCGTTTCGGCAATGCGGAGGAGGATGCCTTCATCAACGGCACCGGCCCGTCCGCCAACCCGCAGACCACGCCCAGCCAGCCCACCGGCATCCTGACCAGCGTGACCGCTGCCGCGGGCAATGTCACCGACAATGCCCAGACCGTCCACTTCGACAACATCTACAAGCTGTATTACAGCCTGAAGGCCCCGTACCGCAGAAAGGCTTCCTTCCTCTGCAACGAGACCCTGCTGCTCCAGCTGATGCTGCTGAAGGACCTCAACGGCAACTACATCTGGAAGCCGGGTCTGGATGTCGCTAAGCCCGATACCATTCTGGGCCGTCCGATCTATACCAGCAGCTATATGCCCGCCATCACCGGCAACGCCACCGCGGACAAGAACAAGAAGGTGCTGCTCTTCGGCGATTTCAATTACTACTGGATCGCCGACCGCAAGGCCCGCACCCTCAAGCGCCTGAACGAGCTGTATGCCGTGACCGATCAGGTCGGCTTCATTGGCACCCAGCGCGTTGACGGCAAGCTGATCCTGCCCGAGGCTATGCAGGTCATGGCTCTCGGCACCGGCGCTGCATCCGGCGGCTGATAAACGGAGGTGAGCGGTTATGGCGCTGATTTCTCTTGACGAAGCCAAGAGCTATCTCCGGGTGGACACGGAGGATGAGGACGCCATGATCGCCATCCTCCTGTCCTCGGCCGGAAGGCTCTGCGCTGATGTAGCAAGGCTCACCGATGAGCAGTGGGCGGCGGTCAACGACGATAACGCTGACGCCGCCCTTGCTCCTGTCCGGGAAACCATGCGGGTGGCGATCCTTTATGCGCTCGGCTATCTGTTCGAGCATCGGGAGGAAGCCGATCATCATGGTCTGACGCTGACGCTGCGGTCTTTGCTGTTCGGTCTCCGGGAAGGGGTGGTGTGATGAACATCGCGGGTTTGCGGGTGCGGATCACCATCCAGAAAAACGAGACTGCGACGGATCAGTACGGGAATCACAAATCCGTCTGGCAGGATTACTTCACCTGCTGGGCCACGGCTGTGACCAGCGGCCTTTCCACCAAAGAGGAAGAGTCCGCCGGGCATACAGTCGAGGCAGATCGGCTGGATCTGACGGTCCGTTGGTCTACCGAGACCGCTGTCGTCAATTCAAAGCAATTTCGCGTTCTTATTGGCGACCGGGTTTACAACATCCTGAGCATCGACGAGATGGGCTTCCGGCACAGCAGCCGGAAGTTCCACACTGAGCTTTCCGAGAGGTGATCCGATGGGCCGCAGGGTAAGTATCGACGGTCTGGCTGATGCCGTCATGCAGGAACTGGACAATTATGCGGATACCACTGCCGACGGCGTGAAGGCTGCTGTAAAGAAGGCGGCCAATACTGTGAAAAAAGAGATCTCGGCGGGAGCTCCGGAACGGACCGGCCGCTACGCCAAAAGCTGGCGGACCAAAACCACGAAGGAAAGCTCCTCCGCTCTGGAGATTACTGTGTATTCCCCGACAAGGTATATGCTGGCGCATCTGCTGGAGCACGGGCACGCCATGCGTAATGGCGGCCGGGTTGCCGCAAGGGTGCACATCGCGCCCGCCGAGCAGGACGGTATCGAGGAACTGGAAGAAGAGATCGGGAGGACGCTTCGTCATGGATAATCTCATAAGCATCATGGAGGAGATCGGCATCCCGTTCGCCTACGACCACTTCGCCGAGGGCGAGTCTCCGGAGCCACCCTTCATCTGTTTTCTCTGCCCCGGCAGCGACAATTTTGCCGCGGATGGCTGGGCGTATTTCAAGGTCGATACGGTCCATATTGAACTGTACACCGACGAAAAGAATCCGAGAATCGAACTTTCCTTAGTGGTTTTGGTCCGCCAGCTTTTGGCATAGCGGCCTGTCCGTTCCGGCGCTCTTGCCGTGATCTCTTTTTTCACGGTATTGGCTGCCTTTTTTACAGCAGCCTTCACGCCATCGGCAGTGGTGTCGGCATAATTGTCCAGTTCCTGCATGACGGCATCGGCCAGACCATCGATACTTACCCTGCGGCCCATCGGATCACCTCTCGGAAAGCTCGGTGTGGAACTTCCGGCTGCTGTGCCGGAAGCCCATCTCGTCGATGCTCAGGATGTTGTAAACCCGGTCGCCAATAAGAACGCGAAATTGCTTTGAATTGACGACAGCGGTCTC
>JAFSLL010000231.1 GCA_017448455.1 Oscillospiraceae bacterium
CGGAGGCAGGCGGCAAGGATCTCGCGTCCAAAATCGACAGCTTCAAGGGCATGATCGAGCGTGTGCGTGAGGAGTATCCGAATGCCGTGGCTTATGCGACTTCGCTTCGTCAGGTCATTTCCGCCAATGAGCATCTCTGGGGCGGCATTATGTGGGCAGAAGGCGAATGGTATGTGGAAGAGCCGCGTCCCATCCCCGTGATGGACCGTATCGGCGGCGGAGACGGTTTTTCCGGAGGCATTCTCTATGCCATCCTGAAGGGCTGGGAGCCCTCCAAATGGATTCAGTTCGGCTGGGCAAGCGGTGTTCTGGCAGCATGCAGCCTCAACGACTATGCGGAACCTGCTGATGAAAAACAGCTTTGGGATATTTATGCCGGCAATGCCCGGGTACAGAGATAAACAACGGAGGAACAATCAATGAAAAAAGCAGATATCGGTGTAATCGGACTTGCCGTCATGGGTGAAAACCTGGCGATGAATATGGAATCCAAGGGCTTTACCGTCGCGGTTTACAACCGGACAGCAGAGAAAGTGGATGCCTTTATCAACGGAAGAGCAGCCGGAAAGAACTTTATCGGAACCCACACACCGGAAGAGCTGGTTGCGGCACTGGAAAAACCGCGCAAGATCTTTATGATGGTCAAAGCAGGAGCCGCTGTGGATGCTCTGATTGCAACCCTGACACCGCTGCTGGAAGAGGGAGATATTCTGATTGACGGCGGCAACAGCCACTTCCCCGACACCATGCGCCGTACAGCCGAGGCTGAGAGCAAAGGGCTGCTCTACGTCGGAACGGGAGTTTCCGGCGGAGAAGAAGGGGCTCTGAAAGGCCCGTCCCTGATGCCGGGAGGTTCTCCTGCTGCATGGGAACATATCCGCCCGATTTTCCAGAGCATCTGCGCCAAGGTTGAAGACGGTTCTCCCTGCTGTGACTGGGTTGGAGAAAACGGAGCCGGACACTTTGTCAAGATGGTGCATAACGGCATTGAATACAGCGATATGCAGCTGATCTGTGAGGCATATCAGCTGATGCGCGACGGCCTCGGCATGAGCGACGAGGAGATGCACGAGGTATTTGCCGCATGGAACAAGACAGAACTTGACAGCTATCTGATTGAAATCACAGCCGATATCCTTTCCCACAGGGAAGAGGACGGAAGCTATACCGTTGACCATATTCTTGACCGTGCAGGCCAGAAGGGCACGGGAAAATGGACCAGCATTTCCGCGCTGGATGCCGGCATCCCGCTGACCCTGATCAGCGAAGCCGTCTTCTCCCGCTGCCTCTCGGCTCAGAAGGATGAACGCGTGAAGGCTGCGGCACTGTACGGCAGAAAGATCCCGGCATTTGAGGGCGACAAGGCTGCATTTGTGGAAAGCATCCGCAAGGCACTGTATGCCAGCAAGATCATTTCCTACGCACAGGGATATGCCCTGATGCGCGCAGCAGCAAAAGAATACGGCTGGAATCTCAATTACGGCGGCATCGCCCTGATGTGGCGCGGCGGCTGCATTATCCGCAGCGTCTTCCTCGGAAAGATCAAGGAAGCTTTTGACAAGAATCCGGAACTGGACAACCTGCTCAATGACAGCTATTTTTCCGGTGTTATGCAGCAGCTGCTTCCCGCCTGGCGCGAGGTGGTTGCCTGCGCGGTGAAAGCCGGAATCCCGATGCCGGCTTTTTCCTCCGCTCTGAGCTATTTTGACGGATATACCTGCGCTTCCCTGCCGGCCAATCTCCTGCAGGCACAGCGTGACTACTTCGGAGCGCATACCTATGAGCGCACGGATGCGCCGAGAGGCGAGATGTTCCATACCAACTGGACAGGCCACGGCGGAAATACCGCTTCCTCCAGCTACAACGCATAAGGCGGGAAGCATGGATATTTTCAGAGTTGCCGAACGGGAAGAAGGCCTTACAGCAGAAGAAATCCGGCAGGCGCTGCTGCATGCGCTGGAAGGCAGAAAAGCGAAGAAAGTGCTGATTATCCCACCGGATTTTACGCGGTATCATTCCAATGCGGGACTGATTTCCAACATCCTGTACCATGAGCTGACTGAGCGCGGTGCGGAAGTGGATCTGCTGCCCGCTCTGGGCACCCACGCCCCGATGACGGAAGAGCAGATCCGGGATATGTACGGAGATATTCCCTTCGATAAGTTTCTGGTACACGACTGGCGCAGGGATGTGGTCAGACTCGGAGAGGTACCGGGGGAAGAGCTCGCCGCCTATACAGAGGGACTTTGGACGGAACCCGTCAGCGTGGAAGTCAACCGCAGAATCATGGATGAGAGCTATGATCTGATCATTTCTCCGGGCCAGGTTGTACCGCACGAGGTCATCGGCATGTCAAATCACGCCAAAAACCTGTTTGTGGGAACCGGCGGAAGCGATATGATCAACAAGTCCCACATGGTCGGTGCAGTTTACGGGATGGAACGTATGATGGGAAAGGACCATACTCCAGTCAGAAAGCTTTTCGACTACGGCATGGAACACTTCCTGAACCGGCGTCCGATCCTCTTTGTCCTCACGGTGACCACGGCTCCCGGCGGAAAGATCCGGACGCACGGGCTGTTCATCGGAGAAGGACGCGAATGCCTGACACAGGCAGTGAAACTGGCTCAGCAGAAGAATATCGACTTTGTGGACCACGGACTGAAAAAGTGCGTCGTCTATCTGGATCCCGGTGAATTCAAAAGCACCTGGCTGGGAAACAAGGCTGTCTACCGTACCCGCATGGCGATGGCAGACGGAGGCAAGCTGATTATTCTCGCACCCGGTGTGGAGAGATTCGGAGAGGACGCCATCTGTGATGCGCTGATCCGGAAGTACGGTTACCGCGGACGGCTGCATACGCTGGAGGAATTCCGGAAGCCGGAAAACGAAGACCTGCGGGAGAATATGGGAGCGGCAGCGCATCTGATCCATGGTTCTTCCGACGGACGCTTCACCATCACATACGCCGTACGGGACATCACGCAGGAAGAAATCCGCTCAGTCGGCTTTGAGGCGGCAGACTACGATGAAACAGCGGCGCGCTACAATCCTCAGACGCTGCAGTACGGTTACAATACCATGCCGGACGGAGAGGAAATCTATTATATTCCGAACCCTGCTCTCGGCCTCTGGATCAACCGTGAAGCCTTCGGCGAGTAAGCCAGGCCAGATATCCGAATAAGGAAATAAAAAACAGGCCCGACAGCACAGAAAGTGCAGCCAGGCCTGTTTTTTCTTTGTAGATTTAAATCCCCGCTGAAAGACCAACAAAGAATTAAAAATTGATACAGTTTCGCTCAAACGGGCGGCCTTTTGACATTGTAAAGGGCCGTCCGTTTTTCTATGATGAAATCAGGGAAGCTACGTTTTCATATGGAGGCAATGCGATGAAAAAACAGAGAAAAGCCAGAGATCCGGAGCATATCGGCTTTAAGGAATGCTTCGGCACAACGACCCTTTCTTTCACCAACGCGCTGACAGGCGTGCTCATGTCGTCCATGCTGATGGTCTACATGACAGAGTATTCCGGCATCAGCTACGCTGCGCTGCTGGCCACGATCCTGCTGATGGCGGCTCGTGTGATCGA
>JAFSLL010000232.1 GCA_017448455.1 Oscillospiraceae bacterium
CTTGTATTCACGCTCGCGACGCATCGTGATGCTTCTCTTGCGCAAATTGCGGTGGATGGATATGGCACCGGACTTTCCGGTTGCGATTGCGTCAATTGTAAACTTAGGTCCTGTTGCACAATCACCGCCGGCGAAAATGTCCTCTTCTGGGGTCTGGTAGGTGATATCTTCCGTAGGAACAACGCGCCCGTTTGGCGTCTCTGCTTTCGTACCGTCCAGCAGACCATCCCAGGAGATAAACTGACCGATGGCAAGATAAACATTGGAGCACGGAATAACCATCGTGTCGTTGTCATCGAAGACCGGGGCAAATCGGCCTGATTCATTCATAACGGATAGACAGCGCCTGAATTCTACACCGATTACCTTTCCGTCCTGACCGAGGATGCGGACAGGCCCCCAAGAATTACAGATGTCAATGCCCTCAGCGATGGCTTCATCCTTCTCGTCAGGCACGGTGGGCATTTCTTCGTCCTTCTCCAGACAGACCATCTTAACGTTCCGATTACCAAGACGCATGGCAGCACGGGCTACATCGACCGCGACATTACCTCCGCCGATGACAACGGTATCTCCTTCAATTCTCTCTGCTTTTCCTGTGTTGACACTGCGGAGAAACTCGATTCCGCTCAAGACGCCTTTATAGTTCTCACCTTCAACGCCGAGCTTACGCGCCTGTTGTGCGCCAATGGCAACATAGAATGCCCTATACCCCTGCTCTCTTAGCTGTGCAATTGTAACATCCTTGCCGACATTGACTCCGCATCTGAATTCAACCCCCAGCTCGCGAAGGACGTCAATCTCTGCGTCAATAATGTTCTTTTCAAGGCGGAAAGGAGGGATACCGAACCTGAGCATGCCGCCGGGGGCAGGGTTGCGCTCGAATACAGTAACGGGATAACCTTCCACCGCAAGATAATAAGCGGCTGTCATACCGGCGGGACCCGCACCGATCACGGCTACCTTCTCTTCAAAATGTTCATAGACCTCTGGAATATAGCGGTTTTCTGCCTCGAGTTCCTTGTCAGCGATGAATTTCTTGATATCATCAATCGCCATTGCCTCATCAACACGGGCGCGGGTGCATTCATCTTCACAACTGTGAGGACAGATCCGACCGCAGACTGCGGGGAACGGATTGTCGCGTTTGATAACCTTCAGCGCTTCATCGTACTTTCCCTGTGCCGCTTTGCGAATGTAACCCTGAATGGAGATGTGCGCGGGACACTGAGTTTTGCAGGGGCTGGTGCCCTTATCGCGTACCATAATTTTTTTGTTCCAATCCGGGTTCATTTCTGCCTCTGTCCAGCGGTTTTCGCTCGGAATACGCTCCGTTACAGGTGTCTGTGATTCCACACTGCAGAAGGTCGTCCCGAGACGGATTGCATTCATATTGCAAATCTCCGCACAGGCTCCGCAGGCAACACAGTTTTCGGGGTTAACCTGCGCAACAAAGTTGGACCGATCATAATCTGGTACCCGGAACCAGTTCTCCGTTTTCATTCCCATGCAGGAACAACCGCAGCAGTTGCAGATCAGAGAAGATTTGCCGGCACCCTCATTGTTAAAATAGTGATGAACCATGCCGAGACGTTCGGCCTTCTTCAGGACCTCGTCAACCTCTTCACGAGTAGCTGGGATACCGCGGCCAGTACGCACATAGTACTCCGCCATCTCTCCAACCTCGATACACATGTTTTCAATGGGATGCTCGCAAGGATTGCCATTCGCAGCTTCCATTTTACGGCAGGCGCAATCGGCAAGGGAAAACGTATTGTACTGATCCAGATAGGTCTTCAGGTTTTCATAGGACGCAATCTGCTGGTCAGACTTTACTGCGCGCTCTATGGGTATGACACGCATAGGCCCCCGGCCGAAGGGGATCGCCGCTCTGCCTTCCGGCCCGTACTGGCCTGTAACAAGTGTAGACATCTCACCGAAAAGCTTTGCAATCTCGAGACCTTTTTCGCCTTTGATAAGAGGCGCTGTCTCGCCAATGCCCGGATACCATCCGTGCAGTTTGAAGTAATCAACGCCGTCCCGGACAACCCATACCAGAACGCCGCCATTTGCCGCTCCAATCAGGTCATCCTTAATGTTCTCCGCCTTGACCCCTTCCTTTTCCGCAATCTGCTCGACGGTCATGTATTCCTGCGTGCACATGCAGGCTACATCCGCTTCCCGCTCGGTTACCATCAGAGAGAGAATCTTGACCCAATAGTCCTCTGGTGGGTGATTGGGGGTGTCACGTGGCATACCGTCGATGCGGTTTGCAAGCTGGCTATAGATGTTTAAGCTGCTCATATAATCACTCTCCTAAAAAATATTGACAGTGTCTCTTCTTGTACTCTTTCCCTTGACCATTGTATTCGGAGAGCGGAAAAGCATATATCATCTTTCCGAACCAGTATCGCAAAACCGATATTTCTTATGAAAAAGCAGGCCAAAAGGCCTGCTCAGTCTGTCAAAAAACTCAGTCTGTCAAAAAACTATGCAAGCGCCCCCATTTCTGGTAAAATAGGAATGGGGGTGTTGTCATGGAAGAGTGGAGAAAAGATGCGCGACGAGACGCAGTCATTGTGGACATAGACGCATTGGTACCAAAGGATCATCTTTTACGGAAGATAGAGAAGGTAATGGATTACGATTGGCTGTATGAGCGCCTCGATCCATATTATTGCCATGACAATGGCCGGCCAGGGATAGACCCGGTAGTATTGATAAAGATGGTGCTGATCCAGCATCTATACGGGATCCCCTCGTTAAGGCAGACCCACCAACGGATACAGGATACACTGTCGTACCGTTGGTTTCTGGGATATAGGCTGCTGGAAACGATCCCGCATTTTGCGACGGTGAGCTATGCGTTCTGCAAACGATTTCCAGAAGAATTGACGGAGGAAATTTTTGCGCACATTCTGAACAAAGCCCTGAATCACCGGCTGGTAGATCCGACAATGGTATTCATGGATGGGACGCATATTAAGGCCAGCGCCAACAAGAAGAAGTTCCAGAAGGAGAAGGTTGCCAAGGCAGCAAAGATCTATGCGGAGCAGCTGCGGGAAGAGGTAAACGCAGAACGGGAAAAGCTGGGAAAGAAACCTATAGAGGAAGACGACAGCAATGACGACGATCCCTCGTCCGGCGGCGGCACGGTAGAGCGCACGGTCTCCACGACAGACCCGGAAAGCGGCATGTTTGTCAAGGGTGAGCATGAACGGCAGTTTGCATATGAAGCGCATACAGCCTGTGACCGGAAAGGCTTTGTATTAGGAGTAGAAGTAACAGCAGGCAATATCCATGACAGCGTAGCGTGGGACGCACTGTATGACCAGATAACCGGCAGATTTCCGGAAGCAGAGTTTATAACGATGGACGCAGGGTACA
>JAFSLL010000233.1 GCA_017448455.1 Oscillospiraceae bacterium
CCAAAGCCGTCCGGATGCTGCGCCCATGGCTCCGCCTGCAGCCAGGCTCGCTTTTTGAGCTGCCATTTGAACAGATAGGCAGTCAGCACGTCATTCTCCGCTTCACTGAGTCCGCTGAAACCACAGCGCAGATATTCTGTTACATCGTCTGTATCCCAGTTGCCGAGAATAATATCATAGGCTGTGCCGATCCAGTGCGGAACGGTCTTCTCGGTAACAGAATCGCGGCTCGTGGTAAAAAGCGGAATTCCATAACGGCGGAAGGTATCTTCCAGTACGCAGCGGTAGTCCTCATAACCGCGGATAGCCACGGCAATATCCCGCCACCTGCTTTCTTTTTCGCGTACCAGCCGAAGTACCTCCGCCGCTGCCGCTTCGCATTCCTCGCGGGGATTTTCAGCGCGAACCAAGCGGATCGCCTTGGGAAATTCCGGCCTCCCCTTCGCGGTATAATCGAACAGATGCTCAGCAAAATGCTGCAGCATGTTGTCTTCCCGATCTTTTCTGTATTCGATTTTGACCGGGTCTCCAATTTCTTCCGCAGCTTCCCGCAGCTGCAGAATCGCAAGCTTAGACGGCAGGAAGTGTTCATCGATGCGATCCTCTTCCGTTCCCGTCATGCAGACTGTCAGAGGGATCTTTCTCTTCATCAGTGCTTTCAGCACTTCCAGCTCCAGCCCGGTAAAGTCAATAAAACCGTCGACATAAACCTGCACAATCCCAGGCAGGCCGTTTTCCTCAATTTTCCTGGCAAGGTCAGCAAGCGGATCCTCCGATGCGGCGCCTGCGCGCTTGGTGACCGTGTCACAGCTTTCCATCAGCAGTGCCAGTTCACGCAGCTTCATCCGCAGCGCAGGGTCGGATTCCGACAGTTCCTCGGCAATTTCACGGAGACGGCCGCTGTCGGCAGACGCAGTACGGATGGTCTTCAGCTCGCGCAGAAGCATTTTCTGCGTATCCGCCTGTGAAGCGGCTCTTGCGAAGACGCACAGCATAGGTCTGATCTCGTGCAGAGCATAGTTCAGGCAGAGCAGTCTTCCAGCTTCATCCATCCGGAGTCCTGCCGTGTCACCGAACATCTGTGTCGCGAGCCGCGCAAGCCCGGTAAAGCTGAGGACCTCGCCGTAAAGCGAGAGGGTATCCCCACAGGCTTCGGAAAGCTCTCTCTCCGCCTCATGCGTATACTGTTCCGGAACCAGCATGAGCACGCGTCCAAAGCGCTGTTCGACATGCTCTCTGATCTCCCGAATCACCGCAGCAGTTTTGCCGCTTCCTGTTTTTCCGATAATAATGCGCATCCGCCTGAGTCCTTCCCTGTTTTATGCTGCCATTCTACCCGATTCCCCGTCTAAAGTCAAACAAAGCGGAATGAAGCAGGACAGCCGGAATGTAATTTCTTTCAAGGAAGTTCTTGCATTCAAAACAGGGCTGAAGTATAATAAAGATTGACATAATATTTTTCAATCGGAGATTTCTCTATGCTGGATGCCCTGCTCGACGCGCTGATCGATTCCCTGAAAATACTTCCTTTTCTCTTCCTCACCTATCTTGGCCTGGAATATCTGGAAAGCCACACGGAAGACCGGATTCATGAGATTGTGAAGAGGGCCGGATGGATGGGGCCTCTCTGGGGCAGTCTGCTCGGAGCAGTTCCGCAGTGCGGTTTCTCAACGGCAGCCTCAAACCTCTATGCGGGCAGGACGATCACCCTCGGCACCCTGATTGCTATTTTTCTATCCACTTCGGATGAGATGCTGCCGGTCATGCTTTCCGCCGCGGCTCCGGTCAATTCCGTTGTGCGAATCATTCTGCTCAAGATCATCATCGCGGTCTTTTGCGGCTTTCTCATTGACGCCATTCTGCATCTGCTCCGCAGCCGCAAAACCGGCCAGCCTGAGGACGGTGAGGGTTTCCAGATTGATCGCCTCTGCGAAAAAGAGCATTGCCACTGCGAAAGTGGAAGCATTGTCGTTTCCGCGCTGAAGCACACCGGGAATATCATTCTTTTTGTTTTCCTGATTACGCTGGTTCTGAACCTGCTGTTTCTGTATCTCGGGGAAGAGGCCATCACCGGCGTCATTTCCCGCCACCCGCTGCCCGGGCTTCTTCTTTCGGCACTGATCGGACTGATCCCCAACTGCGGGGCTTCCGTCCTCCTGACACAGATGTACCTGCACGGCGTGCTGCCGGCCAGTCACCTCATTGCAGGACTGCTGGACGGTGCCGGCGTCGGTCTGCTTGTACTGTTCCGTGTGAACCCTGATCTCAGGGAAAACCTGAAGATCACGTTTCTCCTCTACATTCTGGCAGTCTGTTTCGGTCTCCTGCTCCATTTCATCGGTATTTCCTTCTGACTCTTCCTTAAGGAGTGAACACTATGGTCACCTTTACGCAATTAAAAACCGCAGACGAGATCCTCGCCATTGAGGAATGTTACGCGCTCGTCATCTCTCCGCCGGACAGCATTGACCCGGACATCGTCCGCAAGGTCGCGGTTCTTCAGCTGCAGGACGGTGAGCCTGCCAGGCAGATTCTGGTACGAATGCTCCCGGCCGGACACTACAGCACGGAGGAGACGGAACCGGTCTATCCCGAAGCGGACATTGCGGACAGCCTTTCCTCCCTTCTGATCGGCAGCACCGTCCTCGCCGAGCCGGACTCTCTGCGTGCGCTGCGCTCGCTGTTCAACCTGTTCATGTTCGATGGGGAGCTCTCCTTCCTTCCGATTTCAAAGCTTTCCGAAACACTCTTCCCGGAGCTCACCGGCATGAGTCTCACGGAAAAGGCGGAGGCACTTTCACTGAAGGTGCCCGAGGGAGATAAAGAGATTCGCGAGGCAACCCTTCTGGGCCGGCTGCTGCGTGTCTGCCAGGAAAAGCTGGGGAAAGAAGAACCCGCAAAGGAATCCTCCGACGGGAAGAACTCCAAAAAGGATCCTGACAGGAAAGAGGGAAAACGCAATCTCCGGCTCCCTTCTTTCCTCTCTCCGGCAGACAAGACAGCCAGTAAGAAGAAATCCAGCAAAACCATCAGCAACAAGACACTCAAGACGATCTCCGACCGCATCTGGCACATCAGCCCCTGGGTTTTCGCCGCCATCGCCGCAATCATTCTTCTTGCCGTCATCCTGCTGAACACGCGCAGCAAGCAGCCCGAGGTGGACCGCAACGTCGCGCCGAATTCCTATCTGGTTCTCTCCTGGAATGAGACCGGTACTTATGGCAGCAAGCAAAAAGGCAGCAGCGAAATCGACTTCCGCATCCCTTACGGTGTCTATAATGTACTGAACAACAACTCCATTCCCGTTGAGCTGAATGTCTATGGAGGAACCCAGGCACAGACACTTTCCACCGGTGAGGACGCAAAATCCCAGAAAGTCACCATTCGTCCGAACAGCAGCCGGGAGATCACAGTCGACACTGACCAGTACGTGACACTGTCAGAAGACGCAGTCGATCTGATCTTCTTCTATGTCTCCCCCGTGCCGGAAGAGGTTGAGGAAACCAGCACGGGCCAGGTCGCGGAGCATGCGGTGATTGTCTACGGCTACGTAAAGGGAACCGATGTACGCTTCCGAAACGCGCCGAGTCTGGAAGGAAACATCATCCAAACCCTGAACAACGGGCAGCAGGTTCAGATCCTCGGCGTAACCGGAGAATGGACCTATGTCTCCATTCAGGATCAGAAAGGCTATATCTTCTCCGACTATGTGAGCAAAGAACCCGTTGAATAAACTTCTGTCATTCCAAAATCATTCTGAAATTGAAGAACGCCTGACCGTCACATTCGGCAGGCGTTCTTTTTTTCCATCTTGACCTTCATGCGGCAATGCTGCCCTGCTGCTGTCACAGCTTTTGAAAGTCTTTTCTTTACATCGTCTGATTATGAACCTGAACTGTTCTCTGAATTCGTCGGCTGATGAGCCATAACAAAATCCATCAGCAGCGCTGTCTCTTCCTGCAGATCGTCGGAGCATTCCATCTTCTGCAGACGTTCCAGACATTGCCTTGCCATCTCAAAGTTCTTTCTCTCAATACTCGCTCTTGCGCTGCTTAACTCCGACCAGATCTCCGCATCCGGCACGTTTTTCTCTGCAGCTGTATGGAATGCCCTGTATGCCTCACTCCACTTCTCCTGATTATAATACTCGACCCCTTCATTAAAGCTGTCTACAGCCCTGTTATATGCTCCCTGCCTGGATCCAAGGACAAGCACAAAGATCAGCAGGAGAACACCGGCCGCAATCATGATGCATGCGGGAACGACGCCGGAACGCTTTTTCCCGGAACTGTATTCCGGTTCCGTCATATCATTCCCGATCCCGCTCGGTATTGAGCCGGATCTTGAATCATATAAGGCCGGGCGTACGGTATAATCCTCATCCATATATTGCTCAGATGTTTTCGCATTCTCTTCCGGATTCTGAGCTTTCTCGAATTCTTCCGCCATACAGCTTACGCGCCTCCTTCATATTGATGTCCATACAGGATGCCATTTCCATGCGGCATGGGAGCTCTGTATCTGCAAGCTCTCAGCTCTGATCAAAATATATACGGAAAACAGCCGGACGTCAAGCTTGATTCTCCAGGGCAGCATTCATCGATCTCCGGATTGAACAGATACAGAAAGAAGATGAAAGCAATACATTTAAAAAAGCTGCGCCTTTTCTCCTGAAAAGACGCAGCTGATCTTTACTTTTTCGTCAGATTGAAGCACTTATGAATCAGTCTTCGGCAAAGGCAGAAGCATCACCGGAAGCTTCGCCGCTGGCAGAAACCTCATAGACAAGCGCATCGCTGCCATCGTCATCATCCTCGGGAACTTCCTCCTCAACAGCGGGAGCAGCCTTGGCTTCGTTCAGCAGAGCGCGGATCGAAAGGGAAATCTTCTGCTTTTCTTCATCAATGGCCGTAATCTTCGCCTCAACAACATCACCGACGCGCAGAACATCCTCCGGCTTCTCAATCCGGTGGTCCGCAATCTGGCTAATGTGAATCAGACCGTCAACGCCGGGAAGAACTTCCGCAAAGGCACCGAAGGACATGAGCTTGACAACCTTGACTTCGGCTTTGTCACCGACGGAATAACGTCTGGTAAACATGGTCCAGGGATTTGCCTCCGGATCCTTGTAGCCAAGAGAAATCTTTCTCTTGTCGCGGTCAAAGTTGATGACATAGACATCAACCTCATCACCGACAGAGACAACATCAGACGGCTGACGAATGCGGCCCCAGCTGAGCTCGGACACATGAACCATGCCATCCACACCGCCGATGTCGACGAAAGCGCCATAGCTGGTCAGGGACTTGACAACACCGTGGTACTTCTTACCGACTTCCATCTCAGACCAGAGCTTCTCCATCTTCTCACGGCGCTCGGCCTGTGCAACACGACGGATTGAGCCGACAACGCGCTTGCGGGCACGGTTAACCTCTGTAATGCGCAGTCTGACCGTCTTCCGCAGCAGCTGAGCAAGCTCAGCCTCTCTGGGCAGATCTGTCTGGCTGGCCGGAACAAACACGCGAACGCCCTTGACGTTAACGACAACACCACCCTTGTTCTCTTCGGTGACAACACCTTCCAGAATGGCATTGCTCTCAACGGCTTCCTCAACATCCGTCCATGCCTTGGCGGCATCCAGACGGCGCTTGGAGAGCTGCGCGGTCCCTTCTACATCATTCACACGGACAACAACCGCTTCAATGGTGTCACCGACTTTGACGACATCTTCAACCTTGATGCCGGCATCGGTAAATTCAGATGTGGGAATAAAGCCGGAATACTTCGCGCCAAGTTCCACGCTGACTTCGGTTGCCGTGATGGAAACAACCGTTCCGCTGACCTTCTCACCATTATATATCGGAGTCAGGGTCTCTTCCAGCATTTCATCGAAGCTGAGTTCCTTCTCGACCGGTGCTGCCACGTCCGCAGAATCCTGAACAGGCACTTCCGCTGCTTCCGCAACAGGTTCCGCAACCTGCGCTTCTTCCTGGATTTCTTCGACCTTGATTTCTTCACTCATTTTGTTTACTACCTCCTTAATAATCCCCGCAGGGGTGGATGCCCCCGCAGTGAGCCCAACGATGGGAGATTCTTTTAATATAGATAGGTCCAGTTCCTCTGCACGTTCAATAAACTGGACGTTCTCACAGTTGTTCCTGCAGATTTCCGCAAGATGCAGGCTGTTGGCGCTGCGGCGCCCGCCGATGATCACCATGGCGTCACATTGCCGTGATAATGCCGCTGCTTCCTCCTGCCTTTTTGATGTTGCAAAGCATATTGTATCAGATATTTCCGCGTTTGTACATCTTTTTTTTATCAGATTTACACATTCCGTGTAATTATTTTTCGTCTGCGTTGTCTGTGCCACCACCGTAATCGGCTCATTCATCAGCTGCGGGTGTTCATCCAGCCATAGCATGGTTTCTTCGGCATTCTCCAGCACCGCGCAGCTGCCCGACCTCGCGCGGATCGCCTCCACCTCAGGATGCCCGTTCATGCCGACAATCAACACAAAACGTCCCTGTGCGACAGCTTTTTCAACAATGGTGTGAATCAATTTGACTTTGGGGCAGGTCGCATCGACAACCGCCGCGCCCCGCGCCAGCAGGCCGGAGACGGTCTCCGGCGGCACTCCGTGCGCGCGGATCAGGACAGATTCCCCGGTTTGGGCCTCTTCCACGGACTCGATGGTGCGCATTCCCTGCTCTGACAGGGACCGGACCACATCGGTATTGTGGATGAGCATGCCGAAGCTCGCGCAGGGACCTTCTGCCAGAAGCTTCTCCGCCATCTCCACAGAACGCCTGACTCCAAAGCAGAAGCCGGCGCTCTCCGCCAGTCTGAGTTCTTTCATTTCCGCTGTCAGGCCTCTTCGACTGCCGGAGAGATGCAGAGCTTCTCAATGATCAGCTGGCTCATGGCGGCGAAACTCTCCTCAAAGTCCAGCTCGGTGGTATCGAGCTCAACGGCATCTTCCGCCTTGCGCAGAGGAGCCGCTGCTCTGCTGCTGTCCTGCTCATCCCGATAGCGGATATCCGTCAGGACAGATAAATAGTCAGACTCGATCCCCTTCTGCTGAAGCTCTTTCCACCTCCGCTGTGCCCTCGCCTCCGCGCTCGCGGTAAGAAAGATCTTCAGATCCGCGTTCGGAAGCACGACCGTCCCGATGTCCCTGCCATCCATGATCACATTATACCGCAGAGCAAGACTGCGCTGCATGTCCATGAGAAAGGCCCTTACCACGGGAAGGGAGGATACATCGGAGGCGCAGATGGACACTTCAGGTTTCCGAATCTCATCGGAAACATCCTCGCCATTGAGAAGCATGCGCTGCTCCCCTGCTTCGTTATACTTCAGCTCTATGCTTAGTTCCGGCAGCAGGCCGGAAATCTTTTCACTGTCCTTGCGGTCAATCCCCCGGCGCAGAGCCGCGAGCCCGACCGTGCGGTAAATGGCACCGGTATCCACATACATGAAACCGAAAGCCTGCGCGCAGCGCTTTGACAGAGAGCTCTTCCCGGCGCCTGACGGGCCGTCTACCGCAATCGCAACTGTATTATTCATCATCATTCTTCTCCGAATCGGTCAAACAGCGTTTCGCCGCGGAAAGACCCGCGAGTCTGCCGGTTGACCAGGCAATTTGTAAGTTAAAGCCGCCGGTATAGCCGTCCAGATCCAGCACCTCACCGGCAAAATACAGTCCCGGAATCAAACGGGACTCCATGCTGCGGGGATTCACTTCCCGCGTACTGACCCCACCGGCTGTGACAATGGCCTCCTCATAGCTCCCTGTTCCCGTTACGGTCAGGGGGAAAGCCTTCAGCGTATGAAGAATCCTGTGCCGTGTCTCCCGGGTGAGAGCATTGGCCTTCTGAAAGCCATCCGCTTCCGCCAGTTCCAGAATGACCGGAATCAGGGCGTGCGGCATCAGCTCCGTCAGGGCATTTCGAAGTTCCCGGTTCTGGTACTTCTGAAGATCCCTGAGGATCCTCTGATCCAACGTCTTCTCATCAAGAGCGGGCTTGAGATCGATCTCCAGACGATACGGAACAGCTCCGATCTGCCGCATCCGTGCGGAAGCCGAGAGCACCAGCGGGCCGGAAACGCCAAAGTGTGTAAAGAGCATTTCTCCAAGCTCTCGGCTGAGGAGACGTCCGTCCTCATAGAGCCGGAGCTCCACATTTTTCAGGGAGAGGCCCTGCAGCTGTGCACAGTAGGGTTCCGCGCACTGCAGTGGAACCAGGGACGGCCGCAGCGGGCTTACGGTATGCCCGAAGGCTTTGGCGAAGCGGTAGCCGTCTCCGTCAGAACCGGTCAGCGGATAGGAGAGCCCGCCGGTACAGACAATACACGCGCGGCAGCTCAGAACCCCGTTCTCGGTCTTTACGCCGACAACTTCCCCGTCCGACAGGGAGATGCCGGCTGCGGCCGTACGCATGACGCGCACGCCGGAGGACCGGCACAGGGAAGCCAGGCAGTCAGCAATGTCATTCGCGTTATCCGACTGCGGAAAAACCCGTTTGCCCCGTTCCGTCTTCAGTGGGACACGGTGTTCCTCAAAGAACGCCATCACATCCTGCGGGAGGAAGGAAGAAACCGCACTGTAAAGGAACCTGCTGTCACCGGAAATGTTCTCAAGGAACTCTCTCCGGTCGCAGTTGCTGGTCAGATTGCAGCGGCCTTTGCCGGTGATGCGAAGCTTGC
>JAFSLL010000234.1 GCA_017448455.1 Oscillospiraceae bacterium
GGAAGAGCGCCATAATCTCCCGGAGAGGAAAGCTCATATGTTCGGAAAGGCGAAGCAACAGCGGATTGATCAGATCCACAATAATGCACTTGACCTTGAGCCAAACTTTTTCGCGAATCTTAAGAAACGCCAAAAAGTGTAGGGGGTGGGTGCAAATTTGGAATTGTCCCAGTCCTAAAAAACAAAGAAAAAGCAGAATAAGCGAGACAGGCAGATGCAAGTTTGCACCCACCGGCCTCGCTTTACGCATATTTCAAGGGCTTTTCAGAGTAGATACGCAAAAAAGTACACAGGCTATTGTATCATAGCCTGTGTACCAATGTGAAAAGGTGAACCGATAATCCAAAGCGCTTACGATTTCTGGGCAGGGCCTAAAAAATCTGGGCAGACCTCTGAAAAACTGGGCAGGGGATTAAAAACCTGGGCAGCCTTGCGGCGCAAGGGGTTAAGAGCTTCTTGCTATGCCAAGAGGAGCGTTGCGAATTATCAGGAAAACAACAAAATGGTAGCAATCGCTACAAATAGCTGGCACATTACATTGGAAATCTCAATCACCCAGTGGACCCTCGGATTTTTCAGATTGGCTTTGATTCCTATCCCGCACAGTATGACAAACAGCATAATTGCCAGGGCATACAGGATGATAGGGATCGTCATTCCTTTGCGAACAGAGAGAAGGATCAGTGAGGTATAGATCAACACATATCCGACGGCACCGGTCAGAACGGCAACCGTGTTGATCTTTCTGCTCTTGAAATATAACAGAGTCAGTAGACTCACGATCAACACGATAATGATCAGGAAAACGATCCGATTCAGATCCATCACGTGATGAAACAGCATTAGGCCGGAAATCAGGATTCCGGTGTTGACGCAGAAGACCAGGCTGACGGGCATGACGAATTTGATCAGCCCCAGCCCCACGATGACTTTTCCCGTCGGAATAACAAAGCCGAAGAATATGGAAATAATCGCGCCGATCAGCAGGCAGGTGTTGAATGGCTTTTCCATAATTCCGTAAGTGCTTTTTATAACAGTCACCATTGTTATGGTGTACAGGATGGGATTGATGTAATCCAGCAAACCCAGCGGCACAGAAAAACTGTTAAACTTCTTTTCCTTTTCCATCACTCGCAGCTCCAAACCATAACTCACCATAGCGTTTAGAAAGTTTTTAGAAAGACTATTATACCGGCATATGGTAGTTTAAAGGGCGTCGATCATGTTCAGCAACTCCAGATAGTTTTCTTCATTCTGATATTACTCTATCGAACCGACGAGAGCTACGATGTCGTCAGAGCCGAGACCGTAGACATCATAAATGTCGCCCTGACCACGTACTAAAATGCAATAGCTGAAGTTGTCAGAGGACCAGATTGCTTTCATTGTTCTGCCGTCCTCATTACCAAAGCAGTGAACCTGCCATCCCATTGCTTCAATCGTCCATTCATGTGCATAGTCATTATAGTCGCCGGACACATCGGTAGTATCGTAGCCCACAACATGATCCGGTCTATTCACGCCCTTCCGTACCATAAGTTCGGCGGCACCAACATAGCCATTTGCCTCAGCAAGCAGATCCATATAGCGGTAGTTGTCCCAGCCAATCGGACCGCCATCTATCTCCATGCCGGTTTCAGGAAGTGTGAAATAGCCAACGCCTGCTCCATCCGCTGCGGCTTGTGCGCTGTCGACATCTGTCCACGGATTGGCCAGGGAACTGCCTTCTGTGACCGGGACCCACTCGAACAGCATGTCGACCCCATACTCGGACTGATCCTCGTGCCAGGTAAAACTGTTCTCCTCATAGTTGAAGGTGATGGTTCCGGTGCCGTCCGTATACACCTCTTCCGCGCTCTCCTCGCCGCTGTCGTCAACGGTGATGACGGACTTGTTGCAGCCCTCATATGCGATGGTCAGCGTCTCGGGATCCAGCCGCCCCACGATGATCCAGCGGGCAAACTCCCAGGCGCTGCCGCCCCATTCAATGGTGATCCATGCTTCGTCGTAACCGAAGCACTCCACCAGCGCGTGGGCGCGGTCGCTCTGATAGTTGCCGACAAAGTTCATCACGGGATTCTGCCAGCCGGGATCTTCCTCAAACACAGCGATGTATTCCGCGCTCTCATCCAGCAGCACGGTGATGACCGGCTCAGTGGAGAAGTCCTCGCCGTTCTTCGTCCATTTCACGAACACACTGCCCGCCTGCGGCCAAGCGGCGAAAGTGTGCGTGGCGGGTTCAGCCAGACCGATATATGTGGACTGACCGGGAAAATCCCTGTCGATCTCTGATGCGTCCTCACCCTCGACATAACCGACGTACCCCATACCTTCCGTGTTGATATAAACGGCGATCGTGGCGTCCGGCATATCGTAGGGCTTGAAGTGATAGCTCTCGCCACCATCGATGACGAGCAGCAGGCCGTCTTCCCCCTCTTCGGAGACAGTGACCGTGATGTCCGGTTTGCTTCCGCCAGAGGGAAGAATGCCATGCAACGTGTTTCCATCCTGGGGCAGCGTGCCGCCGTAAGAGTCCTCAATGAAATCCTCGCCGATCATGACGCCCACGTACCAGCCGGGTTCGTCGATATCTTCCATCCAGGTGACCGAGAGAAAGTTTTCGTTTTCGTCTGTGAAATAACCGGACCGGGACCAGTCTTTGATCTCCGTTTCGGTGGGCTTTGCCGCGCCGCAGGCCGCCAGTGCGAATACCATGCAGACGGCCAAAAGTATGCATACGATCTTTTTCATCTTTTTCCTCCAATATCGTTTTGACAATCGACTGAATTACGCAGCTTGATCCAGCTGCTGAGCAAGGGAATCACTGTTGATTGGAAAGGTAAAGTAGGTATCGGGATACGGCTCGTCGTTCAGGGTGAAGTGCCACCATTCTTCCTCAAGAGGACGGAAGCCGTGCTTCATCATGACCTCGCGCAAAAGCATACGCATGGCGTACTGTTCTTCCGTAATATCCGTATAATCCGGATGGCTGAGTTCCCCAAAGAAATCAAAGGTTCCGCCCATGTCCACCTCGCGCTCCGTGTTCATATCGAAAAGCGTCAGGTCGACCGTGCTGCCGCGGCTGTGGCCGGAGTGCTCCGCAATATAGCCCTGCGGGAAGAGCACGTCCTTATCGAGATCCGGATAGAAATACTCCTTCATGCGGGTATCCTCCGTATCCAGCGCCCAGTTCATGAAATGCGTCACAGCCATCTGCGGGCGATAGGCGTCAAAAATCTTCAGCCGGTAACCCATGTCCATCAGCTCGTCGCTGACCTCTCTGAGCGCGGCGGCCGCCTCCGTGGTCAGCATAGCCAGCGGTTCCTCGTATCCGTCGATCCTGTCGCCAACGAAGTTGTATGTGGAGTAATAGCGGATCTCCAGAATGGCGTCGGGCACGGCTTCGCTCAAAAGGACGAAGTCCGAGGAATCATCCGAGAGGATAACGTCTGCCGCCTGCGTCTGAGGTTCATCCGATGACGCGGCTTGATACCAGGAAGCGTCAGACCAATCGTGCTCCAGATACTGCTGATCGGCTTTTGTGATCCCTTCCGCGTAGATTTGCGCAAAGTCATTCTTCATGGAGATCGGGATATATCCCTTCGCCTCATAATCCGCCGACTTTGCCGCCCAATCCTGGGTGCCCCATTCTCTGACGTCGTCATCGGCAACGATCATGTAGGCCTGCGCACGGTACGGGTTCCGGCTGTCGATCGTATAGTTCATCATGCTCGTGTCGCTTCCGCTGTTTCCGAAGGCCAGCACGGGACGCTGCCCGATCTCCCGCTCGATCCATATGGATTTGTTGGCGTTAAGGTTTTTCTGGATAAAGCCGCCGGTGAGCACCAGCTCGTCGCCGTTGGCATATTTGAAATCCATATTGGACGCTTCGGTCTCGTGCCCGGGCTGCTTCACTTCAAAAGCGGTCCCGATCACATGGTTCGGCGTCACGTAATCCCGAATGGGAGAGTTCGCCACGATGGCACGGGTCGTAGTACGTTCGGTGCCGCTGATCACATAGACCGTAAAGCCGTTGTCGTACAGGTACTTGACCAGCTCCACCATCGGGATATAGAAATTGTCGATGTACCGCATGTTGTTGAAGCTCTCGGTCTTCTTCTGACCGAACTCGACCGCGTATTGATATAGCTCCTCCACCGTCATCCCGGCGTAGGCTCTGGCGAAGTTCCGGGCAAGGTTCTCGTCCGCAACATACCCCGGCTTGATGGACGCCGCGACCTGCTTTAGTTCATCCGATACTCTCTCCGGATGGTCGACCAGGCAGTACTCAATAAACATCATCGTGTCGTAGTAGGTATAATAGGTCTCGCAGGTCAGCGTACCGTCCATGTCGAATACGGCAATACGGTCTTCTGCGGGAATGAAGTCCTCGCCGCCCTCCTGCGTAACGGCGCTGACATAGGAAATCAACGCGTCTCTGGCCACGGAATCGGACGCCCAGGAGGCCAAGACCTCCCCGTCGCCGATCGGCTGCTTTGTCTCGGCCCGATTACGCGAGACCAGACTGACACACCAAATAGCGAGCGCCAGGCAAAGGATCATGGCTATTACCGCAACAACACGCCAGGCATTTACCGTTTTCTTTTCCATTCGGTTATTTCTCCTCGATCTTCTTTACTTTTACCGTGCGGCGGGGATCGCTTCCGCTCACGGTCTGTCCTGAGGCCAGGTGCTGTCCGGCCAATCCGTTCCGCCCGACAGAGCCTCATAGGTGTCGATCACAACCACCGTATCGCTGTTTACCGTTTGCATCACAAAGCGCATATGGTCTTCCGGGATGGAAACGCATCCGCCGGTAAAGGGTTTTGCCGGCGCCAGACAGTGCAGAAAGATCGCAGAGCCAAGTCCCGGCGTGCCTTCCTCGTTATAGCTGATGTTCAGACAATATTGATAGTGATAGGGGTAATCCACAATGTGCTCGGAGTCGCCGCTTTCCAAATCCAGTCCCGGCAGTTCTTTGATACTGACCAGCTCGTTGTAGCGGTATCCTTCACGTGGATCACCGGACCAGTAGCTGTCGTTGTCGACTTTTACATAGGGAATCGCACAGCCCGGGTCGTCGGCAATACCGAACGCACGGTTAAAATGAAATACGCCGACCGGTGTTTTCGCGTCGCCCTCTCTGGTTTTGCCCAAGCCGTTTTTCCCAATGAAGCCGGGCGACGTCATGATCATGTGCCAGCTGCCGTCGCTCTGCTTTTGATGCAGGGAAATCCATGCGTCAGTCGCGTCTTCGCTGAAGGCTGCGACGATCAGCAACTGCTCCGCTCCTTCAGCTGCCTCCAACTTTCCTACCCAGTCGGGTGAAGCGACGTCGATCCCTCGATAGCCGCCATTGGGTTGAACTGTGTTGGCACATCCGGACAGCAGTGAGGCCAATAGCAGCAAAAAAGCAATTACTAAACGTTTTCTTCTCATAGCAAATCCTCTCCTTAGCTTATTTGACAATCTCTGCTATTGTCATACGGTGTTCCTCTATCCCTCGTAATCGATCCGCTCGATTTTGAAGATGACCGGCCTCGTGCCGTCCGAGCAGCAGGCGATCATTTCGTTTTCCCGTTCCATCCAGCCTTTCATGATGGAGCCACCCTGAAGACCCGTGTAGATATATCGGCTGATGGCATCCCACAGTTCCGAGCAATGCGGCATCTTGGGACCGCCTGCCACTGTGTTGGGATCGGCATCCGTGTGGATGAGCGTGTTCAGACCACAGTGCCAGAAATCATCCCGCTCATCGTCTCTGTAGAACTCGAACACATCATCCACGTTATAGCAGGGACATGCGCCGGAATCCGGATCGGCACAGTACTGGTACTGTAATTCCGGATACAGTTTTTTATCGATAACCGTTAATCTGACTTTATGCTTCATATTCTTTGCTCCTTCTCAAATCGACTTCCCAAGCTCATAAGCTTCATTGATCGCTTTGTTCCGCTTCGTCATGGCAGGAGTCCCGCAGCCGCCGCCAAGCACCATGCCGCAGTCTACAAACTGCATGTACTCACAGATGCGATGGTAGTAATCCTCCACCACGGAGAATACCGTGTCCGTATCATCCCACGCGACTGTCAAAAGCGCTGCTTTCTTGTGCATATAGGTCAGTTCTAGCGTAAAGCTGTAGAAGCGGTCGATCACCGTTTTCAGTTGTGCGGGCCAGTTGTAATAATAGACAGGCATGACGAAAACCAGCATATCCGCCTCTTTAATCATACCTTTGAGCTTTTTCTCATAATCGTCCTTCTGCACGCAGGGACCATTCATCCCGCAGTGATTGCACCCGATGCATGGACGTATGTCTGCCCTGATCACGTCGAACTCTGTAACCTCGTGGCCGTTCTCCTTCGCACCGCGAATAAAGGCATCGGCCAGCATGTTGGAGGAACCGCGCTTATTTCCGCTCGATTTCAGTACCAGTATCTTCATGAACTAACCTCAGAACGTGTGCTCACGCAGCCATTCGTAGGCGACATAGACTTCAGCTGTCACGTCGACTCCGTCCTTATTGATCAGCGTCTGCCGCGGAAGCTCTTCCGCAAAATTCAGATGCGCTTCCTCGGCGATCGTATTCAAAAGATAGTTATTGTCGCAGCAGAAACCGGGATCGGGCTGGATCTGACAGATGCTGTAGCTCTCCATGATGGCTGTCACAGGAGCGCCGTAAAGCGCCAGACCCTCGTATCTGCTCATGTCCTTTACCGGTCCTTGGGCGCGGTACAGCGCAGCCACCTCATCGGTCAGCCAGTTCCGTTCCTTATCAGAGAGTGGCGTCAGCTCCTGATAGCTGCGGATATTGTCCTGCACCTGCGCTAAAGTACTCATACCGCTCAGGCAGCAGACGAGGCCGTCCAAAGAACCGACAAAACGGATCGCCCAGGAAGCAACGGAGCGCTCGGGAGCCTTCTCCTTCAGCACTTCCTCCACAGCCTCCGGGACAATGGCAAGTCCGCCGCCCTTGACCGGCTCCATGGCCACGACCTGCTTACCGTGCTTGCGGATCACCTCATAGCAGGGACCGGCCTGCACCAGTTGAGAATTCCAGTCCGCATAGTTCAAGGCAATCTGGACGAACTCAAACTCCGGATGATCGGTCAGAATGCGATTCAGAAGCTTGGCCGAAGAATGGAAGGAAAAGCCCAAATGCCTGATCTTTCCCTCTGCCCTCCATTTCAGTGCGTGCTCGATCAGATGTTCGGACTGGATCACACCACCGTTTCCGTCATAGCCGTCATACCAGCGAGTCTGGAAGTTGTGCAGGAGGTAGTAGTCGATATAGTCCACGCCCAGCTTGTCCAGCTGGCGCTGAAAGATCGCGTCGATCTTACCCTCATCGCCGGGCTGGAGAAAGAAGGTCGGGAACTTGGTCGCAATGCGGAATGCTTCACGGGGATGGCGTTCCACGACCGCCTTCCGCACAGCTTCCTCGCTCTTCCCGTTGTGATAAACATAGGATGTGTCGAAGTAGTTGTAGCCCGCCGCAAGATAGGTGTCTACCATTTCGTTGAGCTGCTCATAGTCAAAATCCGTCGGGTCGCCGTTTTTCACCGGCAGCCGCATCATACCAAAGCCAAGCGTTGATTTCAGTGCCATTTCCAAATCCTCCTGTTGTATTTATTCGGCTGAGATCGTGATCGTCACATCGCCGTTTCCGAGAAGCTCTGCCAATTCCTGCTCCGTAAGGTCCACATGGCCGAGCTTGGTATACGCCCACGAATTTGAGCCGTAAAAAACTACGATCTGATTCCCGGAGTAAAGAACGATATCTCCAGCGCGGGTTGTCGCTTGCTGATCGTCCCTCGCAATGCTTTGTCCGATCGGCCCGACCTGCTCAAAGCCTCCGTACATGGACATTTGGATCGTCAGGGGGAGCAGACCCTTCAATTCCTCGACAGAGTCGTTGCTCTCCCAGGTTACCGGTACTTCCGTCTCATTGATCTTAAGGATCATTTTTACCTCCGCGCTCTCCTCGGTCCTTTCAAACGTGACGTCCGTATCCAGCATACCGTCAAAGAAGGAAACATCATCCTCCGTATGGCCGATGGGCTGCTGCTCGAAAACCTCACCGTTCTGTTTGTACAGGATCACAAGACTCCCGGCCGGCGGCCAATATGATATGTCTCCGATCTCATATCCCGTGTCCACAGCATCGTCGTCCGGCAAACCGCCCGCTCCGAAGCGATAACACATCTCGCGCCCATAGAGATTCATCATAGGCAGCGTCAGCGGGAGCTTGGCCCAGAGCGCACGTCCGGCGGCATTGTCGTACAGCGTCGCTGTGATCACATAGTCTCCCGCGGTGATCGTAACGCGCATCTGGTCAGCAGCACTCGTAGTATCCTCTGAAATAACC
>JAFSLL010000235.1 GCA_017448455.1 Oscillospiraceae bacterium
ATAAGGAATATGAGAAGTACCAGCAGTACCAGACCGACAAGCTGCATGGCCGGATACTGGCACCGGATGGGCTCCGCGTCATCTGCGCCGGTCTGGATAACGATCCTGAGAAGATCGGCATCCACATGTTGAAGATGCTGGCGAAGTTCAGGAGTGAAGGTCTCTTCGACACCGTACTATCGCAAAAAATTATATGACGCAAGAGGAAATCAGCACCCTGAATCTGATTGTCAATATGTATTTGGATTACGCTGAATTGCAGGCCAAACAGCACCATGCAATGCACATGGCCGAATGGGAGCTTCCTGTATACTTCAAAGAGCAGGACGTTGACGAAAAAAGATACCTCAAGTAGAGTTGAATCCTTACTGACCGGACCGTTAGTAAAATTCAAATCCAAGAGAGGTATCTGCCATGAATGGTAAAGCAAACACCCCAAAAAATCAAGCGGGAAAATGTGAAGGAAGGATCGGCGGACGCGGCAACAAGCAAGGAAAGGCTGCTGTTCAGACCTTGAGCAAGGAGCAGGAGGCCGCCCTGAAGCAGAAAGCGGAAGTGATCGGCACCGGCCTGCGTTCTTTCACCTGGCATGATCTGGAGACCACCGGGAAGTTCTCCCGGAATGAAAAGCTGACCTTCATCAGCGATGACATGCTCATCGTCGGATGCGACATCGGCAGCGAAACGCATTATGTGCGGGCAATCGACTCAAAGGGCCGTGAACTGAGCAACGGAGCGTTCTCGTTTGAAAGCAACGCAGAAGGATTCCAAAAAGCAAAAGACTGGGCGCTGCGTCTGGCAGCACAGCATGAGAAAAGCCAAATCGTCTTGGGCCTTGAGCCGACCGGACACTACTGGTTTTCGCTGGCTGTATGGATGGTTGCGAACGGGATAAGTGTTGTGCAGGTCAATCCGTATGCGGTGAAGCAGACGAAAGAACTGGAGGATAACAGTCAGGCCAAGAACGACGCCAAAGACCCGAAGCTCATTGCAGACCTTGTGAAGAACGGCAACTATGGTATGCCGTATCTGCCGGAAGACGTTTACGCAGATCTGAGAGTCCTTTGTACGCTGAGAGATCAGCTCATGGAGGATCGGGTGCGGAATGTTAACCGTCTGCATCGTGAAATGAAGATCGTCTTTCCTGAGTATGCAAGTGCGTTCGGAAAGATTGACGGCATCTTTGCATTGAGCGTTTTGGCAACGACCCCAATTCCCAGCGAACTAATCGCGCTTGGCGAGAATGGCATCAAAAATATCTGGCATACTGCGAGGCTGAGAGGCGGTGCGTACAGCAAAGCAAAAGAGATTGTCCGTCTGGCCAAAGTGAGTACTGGGCTGACCAACGGCGCAGAGGCACGAAAAACTGCCGTAGCCAGTTTCGTCAGCAAGATCATGGAGCTGAACACCGAGATTGAAAGCGTTGAAGCGCAGATGGCGCAGAAATGCCGTGAGATCCCGTGCGCGGACAATGTTCTCGAAATTAAAGGTCTTGGAGATACCATCGTCTCCGGCATTCTGGCAGAAATGGGAGATGTCAATCGTTTCGATGCGGCAAAGGAAATCCAGAAGCTCAGCGGTCTGAGCCTAATCGCGTGCAGCTCCGGCAAGCACAAGGGACAGACGAAGATCAGCCACAGAGGACGTAAGCGGCTGAGGTATTGGCTGTTCCAGGGAGCGATGTCGGTGGTCTCGCACAACGAGTCGTTTCGTCAGATCCACGAATACTACATGACCCGGACCGCGAACCCGTTGAAGAAAATGCAGTCGCTGACTGTAATCGCATGTAAGTTGCTGAGGATCATTTTCACGATCCTCAAGAAAGGCATCCGCTTCGATCCGGAAAGGATGATGCGCGACATTATCTACCCCGCCCAGCAGGAAGCTGTCGCATAACCCAAAGCAGATAAATCCCTTCCAGGGTCCTGCCGGGTTTCCAGACAGCGGAATGGGGATCAGGCAGGGCTCTGGAAGGAGTCCGACCACTGCGGAGGTTAGCCCCTTCGCACAAGAACAGACCGCCAACGGCGATGCTGGCTTTGCGTCCGCTGAACTATTCAGCGCCATCAGACACCAGCGGCAGGTCGGTAGGAAACGAATCTACAAACAAGAGCTGTAGCCGGCAGGGATTTTATCCATGGGGCTTAGACCCCGCATAGGAGCTTCGCTGGCACTCGGTGTATGAACAGGTGGGACGAAGGAAGTTGGGACAACGATCCCAGGAGCCACGGAAGGTTCACCATCATAGTTAGCAGAGGGAAAATGGCCTTTACAAGTGGGACGCTTGGCTTGCCATACCCTGCAGCGGCTATTCGGTACGAGATACGGTAGATGTTCATCACCAACTGGCTCTGTTTGAAGAGGTATCTATTTTAGAAAAGTCTGAAATTTCAATAATTTCAGAGTTGACAAGAGAGGAAGGATTCATCCGAGACATAGCAATGGAACGGTCAAGCTCCCAACGCTGACAAATAACCTACAGATCGTAACGACACCACTGCTAAAGCAGTTCGACGAAACGACCGACCACAGGCTCCTTTACAGGAGACTGGGCGTATGTGCAAACGATG
>JAFSLL010000236.1 GCA_017448455.1 Oscillospiraceae bacterium
CCGATGCTCGTGCACACACTGTACGATTCCACCAACGTCTCAAACAAATTTATGCAAAGCGAAGATGAAAACCTGCAAACCTTTGGTCTTGTGATCGGTCTTGCTGGCATTGTCATCATGTTTGCCGTACAGATTCTGGTGCTGGTCAGATTCAAAAAAAATACGGAGAAGTACTGTGCAATGAGCCTGCTCCCGCAGAACTGCGAAGTATCCGAAGCTGCAGAGAGCAATCAGACAGAATCGCAACAGATAAACTGCTGACTTCCTGTTTCCCTAGTAGAAACCGTGAACCCGGAGCGTCTTTTCGAAGGCGCTTCTTTTTTTCAGCTTTTTTGTTATACAAACTCTTAAAGGCGAATACGCGCTTTTGTGGCATATGCTATCTTAATAAATCGGTATTAATGCGTCTCGTCCTTGACAGGCATGATACAATACTCCCATAGAGCTTTTTCCGTTTCTGTATCAAACGGTATAATGCTCTTTTTTGTTTTTCGGAGGGTATTATGAAAAGAGGATTCAGCACAGAACTGGCCTATATGCTGGGTATCGTGTCCATTGCATTGGGCGTGGTACTGATGGAGAAAGCGGATTTCGGCGTGTCGATGGTAGTGGCTTCGGCTTATCTGCTTTATCGGTGGTTATCACCCGTATGGAGCTTTTTTACCTTCGGCATGGCGGAGTACTGTCTGCAGGCAGTGCTGCTGATTGTAATGGGCGCGGTGATTCGAAAGTTCAGGGTATCTTACCTTTTCTCCTTCGTTACGGCGGTGATCTACGGTTTTGTGCTGGACGGCTTCATGCTTTTGGGCGCATTGCTGCCTGCAGATCTCCTATGGCAGAGGGTATTTTACTACCTGCTGGGAATGGTATTCTGTGCAGCCGGAGTCTCCGCCATGTTTCACACCTATATCTCGCCGGAGGTATACGAACTGTTTGTAAAAGAAGTATCGGTCTACTTTGGCCTGAATATCAACAGATTCAAAACTGGATACGACTGCACTAGCTGTCTGATCGGCGTCCTGATGAGTTTTCTCATTTTCGGCTTATGGCACTTTGAGGGCGTGAAGTGGGGCACCATCCTGTGCGCAATGATCAACGGCTGGATCATAGGCCGATTTTCTGCTTTCTATGAAAAGCATTGGACGTTTTATGACCGTTTTCCCTGGCGAAAGCATTTCAGTAATTAAACATATCTCGGCTTGTCGTGATGAATTATCGAGTATCTCCATATTCCGGAGCCGTCCTTTTTCACTAGGACAAAGCTGGAATACTATCTTGTACGATCGTACGATACACTTATCCACCTGCTTTGAGTGTATCGTGTGGTAGGATCAATTTGCCTTGCAATGGAGCGCTCCTGTAGGCCGATTTTATTCAATCGCACGAAGACAGACACCGGCTGATAAGCTCTTGGCATGATATTTAGAAAAGGCCGCTTTCTTCGCAAAGCGGCCTTTTGCTGGCTGTATCTGGTCTGCGGGATTTCAGTCCGCCTCCTCGGCGTAGAGCTTGCGATACTCCTCACAGTTTTTCAGCAGCTCCTCGTGCGTACACGAGGCAAGGAGCTTACCCCTGTCAAAGTAGAAATGCTGCTCGCAGTTGATGACGGTAGACAGCCTGTGTGCAATCATGAGCACGGTGCTCCTGCCATGCATGTTCTTGATGGCATCGCGCACGATCGCCCGGGTCTCGTTGTCCAGCGCGGAGGTGGCTTCGTCCAGCATAATGATGTGGTAGTTCTTCAGCAGGGCTCTCGCCAGGGCGATGCGCTGACGCTGTCCGCCTGAGAGCATGCAGCCTCCCTCTCCGACCACCGTGTCGTAGCCGTTTGTCATGTTCATGATGTCGTCATGGATGCAGGCGGTCATGCAAACTTCTTCGATCTCCTCGTTGGTCACATCGTTTTTGACTAGTCGGAAGTTGTCTCGGATACTCATGTTGAACAGATAGGGAGACTGGGTCACCGTGCCGATGTTGTTGCGGATGGTGTCGTGGTCCAGCTCGGCAACATCCGTGCCGTCCAGGGTGATGCAGCCGCTTTCCGGTTCGTACACGCGCGAGATCAGTGAGAATACGGTGCTCTTGCCGCCGCCGTCCGCCCGCTTTTTGATGGAGCTCCGCCGAGGTTATGCCTGGGCCGGAGCACAGTTCCCGGTTCTCTGTCTTAGCGGATTTGCCGACCTTGCCCGACACTGCGCGACGGACCGTTTCGAGGGCGGGGAGTTTTTCTCCCATCAGGTCCGCGCGAATCCTCAAAATCGCGGCAGGCGGCTCATGCGCCCGTTCCCGTTTTTGAAGAGATGAATACAGAGAAAGTCTACGTACATTTGGAGAAAGAGTCAAGGATTTTGAGTATCTGTCCTGTAGATCGGAAGACAGTATTATGAAATGAACGGTTTTTCATGTAATGGTGAGTATTGGGGTGATAACATAGGTGGGAATGATCTGAGAAAAGTACGGTATGTTTAGGAATCCCCGAGCACAAGATTCACAATAACAGTTCAAAAAAGGATCTGCCTCTGAGTGGGAGATGATGCTGCCCATCCCGGCCGCCCTTACGCAGAAAGAACGAGCGGGTCATCGAAAGCGTGAAGGACCTGCCGGATGGAGATAGAAAGCTGAATAAGCATTGCAGGGACGGCGTCTAATCCCCGGGTGAGGCGCTTTTCTCATCTGCCCCGAAACAAAGCATCTTCCGAAGACCGTGGATTTATGGTATACTCCATCTCAACTAATCATGATTTTGTGGAGGTGTGAGATGACCACCGGCAGTATAAAAGCGGTAGAAAATCAATCCTCCGAAAAGGATGGGATCAAATGACAAGTCGGGATATCCGCTCAGGCTTCCGGGCC
>JAFSLL010000237.1 GCA_017448455.1 Oscillospiraceae bacterium
GAGCTGCTGCCCGGTGACCTGGGCTGTCTGAAGGATGAAGACGGGAGCTGGAACCATGTGCTGATCTTCGCCGGGTATTCCGAGGACGGCACGAAGATGTGGGTCCACTGCACCAGCGGCAGCGGCGTCGTGCTGAACACGCCCAGCTACGCGGACCGGCTCTACTATTGCCGGCCCAACGGAGTGGACTACGACGCGCCGCTCTCAGACTATGTGAATTGACAAAGATTGGAGGAAACAATGACAAAGAAGGTATTTTTCTGCATTATGATCGCGCTCCTGCTCGCGGCTCTTTTTGCGGGCTGTCAGAAAGACGGCGCCCAGGGAACGAGCCCGGCAGCCGAGATTTCCACGGAGGTATACGAGGACAGCCCGGAAGATATTCATACCGATCCGCAGAAGGCGGAGGCATCCGAACCGATCGTACTGGAGCCCATCGACAAGCCCAGTCTGGAGGACCGCTTCGCGCAGGTCAAGGTGGAGGTGCTGGCCAAGACCGTCGTCCCCTATGAGGACAGCGCGATCAACGGCTATCTCGCCTATGGAGAGGGCTACGAAAAGGCGACGATCCTTACGCTTGGCCTGACCTTCCCGGACTGGGATACCAGCTATGAGTGCGGCGGCGTCTCGATCGTCGGGGAGACTGCGACGGCTTCCGATGGGAAGCCGGTCCCGCAAACGGCCTATGGAACAAGCTGGATGAACTCCACGCTTGAACAGCCCTACGCCATCATGATCCGACGGGTTGCCGGAGAGATCGACGCCTCCAAGGCCAAAGTCAGGCTCAAGGAGAGCTACGGGGATGTCACGGCCGAAGTCCCGATTCAAAACAACGGCGAGCCCGTCGGATTCGCTGCCGTAGCGGAAGCCTTTCCAACCCAGGTAAAGACGCTGCAGGGCCGGACCTACATGGTCGTGCGCTGCTACTGGTCCAGCTATTCCGCCTCCGGGGACACGCTGACAGATACAGTCTCCTTTGTTCTGGTTCCCCTGGAGGGCGGGCTGAACAAGACGCTGGATCCCGCAGGCATGAGGCTGTTCACTCCCGACAATATCCAAGCTACCACCGGTGAGCTGCTTGTCAATGTGAATTCCGCTATCGACGCGTCTACCATTGACCTCCAGAGCACTATTGAGCTTGCAATCACCCGGGAGCTCTACGAGGCGCGCGGCGCGGACGGGTATTACCCCGACGAGGTCTTCAAGCAGGCCAACGCGGATATGATCAGCTTCGCTGACGCGTCCTACGTGGAGATCGACGACGGCAGCGGAAACACCGTGACCCTGCACTTCGGCAATTGATCCTGACGGAAGGAGCGCTTCATGGAAGACCAGGAATACAACAACGTATACGCCATTCCGGCAAACTTTACCGACTCCGGAAAAATCCTCGGCGGCATGATCGAGCCCAGGAACGCCATTGAGGCGCTGCTGCTCGTGCTGGCCGTCGGCTATCCGGAGCTCATGCTGATCCCCATGCCCACCATGGTGCGGATCGTGGTCATGGTCGTGACTCTGATCCCCCTCGGCGTCATTGCCGTGATGGGTGTGGACGGCGACTCTCTGTTCCGATATCTCGGACACATTTTCCGCCATCTTCTCCACCGGCGGACACTCCATTGCAGAAGGGTGGGATACCGCTATGGGCAAGAAACGCCCGCCAAACACAAGAAACGCAAGTGAAGAACGGCTGGAATTCACCCAGGACTTCATTCCGGTCAAGGACATCCGTCACGGGATCATTGAAACGACGGATCACCGCTTCATCAAGATCCTGGAGATCGAGCCCATCAACTTTATGCTGCGCTCGGAGGAAGAGCAGTTCGGCATTATTTCGTCCTTTGCCTCCTGGCTGAAGATCTCACCGGCGCGCTTGCAGTTCAAAAGCATCACGCGCAAGGCCGACTCCGACCGGCACATCAACATGGTCCGGCAGGAGCTGGAGCAGGAGGAAAACCCGGCCTGCAAGCGGCAGGGTGAAGAGTACATCCGATTCATCAAGGAGATCGGCAGCAGAGAGGCGCTTACCCGGCGCTTCTTTTTGATCTTCCAGTATGAGGAGCTGCGCAAGGGAGACAGTTCCGACTATGCCCAGGTCCTCGGCACCATGCAGACCGTGGAGCAGAACGCCCGGGCTTATTTCATGCAGTGCGGCAACACCATCGTGCAGCCGTCGGACCCGGACGAGGCCGCGGCGGAGATCCTCTACCAGTTCTTCAACCGGCGCTCCTGCGTGGACGAGCCCTTCACCAGCCGGGTGGACCGGGTTGTTCTGGACACCATGGCGGCCAAAAAGCTGGTGCTGGGCGTGGACCCCGTCCCCCATATCCGCATGGCTCACTTCATTGCTCCCCGTGGCATAGACCTGCGGCACAGCGGCTATGTGGTCATGGACGGGCTCTACTACGCGTTCCTGTACATCAAGGCCAACGGCTACCCGGGCAGAGTCCGGGGCGGCTGGATGTCCTCCCTGGTCAACGCCGGCGAGGGCGTGGATATTGACGTCTTCCTGCGGCGGGAAAACCGCAGCAAGGCCATTGACAAGGTTGCCCAGCGCATCCGGCTCAACCGGACGAAGCTCAAGGGGATGCAGGACACCAGCACCGACTATGAGGAGCTGGCGAACTCCATCCAGTCCGGCTACTTCATCAAGAACGGCATTGCCAACTACAACGAGGATCTGTTCTATCTCTCCGTGTTCATCACGATCTCCGCCCGCAGCTATGACGAGCTGATGTGGCGCAAGGGGCAGATGTCGGACATGCTCAAGTCCATGGACATGTACGTCTCCGACTGCCGCTTCCAGCAAGAAAAGGCACTCAAAACCGTGATGCCCTTCCTCTGCATTGATCCCGGGCTGGAGAAAAAGAGCCAGCGCAACGTGCTGACCAGCGGGGCGGCGTCCACCTATATGTTCACGAGCTTCGAGATGTCCGACGACACCGGTGTCCTGCTTGGCGTCAACCGCCACAACAATTCGCTCTGTATTGTGGACCTGTTCAACACGAAGAAGAACAAGAACGCCAATCTGAACCTGATCGGCACCAGCGGCGCCGGCAAGACCTTTACCCTTCAGCTGCTGGCCCTGCGGATGCGGATGCGAGGCATTCAATGCTTCATCCTGGCCCCCATCAAGGGCCATGAGTTCCGCCGGGCCTGCAATCAGATCGGCGGATCCTTCATCCGGATTGCCCCGGGCTCGCCCCACTGCATCAACGTGATGGAGATCCGGCACACCCTAGCCCCGGAGATGGAACTGATCGACGCCATGGACTACCTGGAGCAGGGCTCCATGCTGGCCGGCAAGATCCAGCAGCTCATGACCTTCTTCTACCTACTGATTCCCGACATGACCAATGAGGAGGAGCAGATGCTGGACGAGGCGCTGATCAAAACCTATGCCGACTTCGGGATCACCCACGACAACGAGTCAGTCTACGAGGACAAGACCTGCTCCCCGCCGAAGATGAAGAAGATGCCGATTCTCGGTGACCTGCACAAGCATCTGCTGGAGAGCCCGCTGACCGAGCGCCTGGCCGTCATTGTCAGCCGCTTTGTGACCGGCTCGGCCCAGAGCTTCAACCGTCAGACCAACGTGGACCTGTCCAATAAGTACATTGTCTTCGACCTCTCGGAGCTCAAGGGTAAGCTGCTGCCGGTGGGCATGATGATTGCCCTGGACTATGTCTGGGACAGCGTCAAATCCGACCTCACCAAAAAGAAGGCTGTCATGATCGACGAGATCTGGAAGCTGATCGGTGCGTCCTCGAACCGGCAGGCCGCGGAGTTCTGCCTGACGATCTTCAAAACGATCCGGGGCTTCGGCGGCGCGGCCATCTCGGCTACGCAGGATCTGTCCGACTTCTTCGGCTTGGAGGACGGCAAGTACGGCCGTGCGATCATCAACAATTCCAAGACCAAGATCCTGTTGAATCTGGAGCCGGACGAGGCGAAATACGTCCGGGACGTGCTGCGTCTGACGCCCACCGAGGTCCGGGCGGTGACCCGCTTTGAGCGCGGCGAGGCGCTGATCAGCGCGAACAACAACAAGGTCCCGGTGGTCATCAAGGCCTCCCGCGAGGAACAGGAACTGATCACCACCGACCGTGCCGAGCTGGAGGCCCTTCTCCGGCAGCGGCAGCAAGAACAAACCGAAGGAAAGGAGGAGGTTTCCCATGCCTTCACCGGATGAGATCCATGTAATCAAATGGCTGTCCCAATATGGGGCGCTTCCCCAAAAACAGGTCGTAAAACTGCTGAATATGCCGCAGAACTCAGCGGAGAAGTTTCTGCGCTTACTCAAGGCGGATATGCGGATTACAGATGTCGGCGGGGGCTACTATCTCGGCCTCGATCCGCTCAGCCAGCCGGATCAGCGCATAATTCTGGCCGTCTGGGTCCTGACCCAGTTCGCGAACACCGTCGATCCCATGGCCCACTATCCCGCGACCTATCCGTCGCAGATCGCGTTTCTCAAGGGGGACATCAGCTATGAGATCATAGTGCTCTATGAGGGCGAAGGCTCTCTGCTGAAGCTCCTGCAGCCGGAAGAAGATATGAAATACATCATCGTTCTGCCCGACATTTCCATGGCGCACACGCTGAAACTGCCAAAAGCGCCGTGCCTGTTTGCCACTGTAGACTTTACGGGCAAGGACGAGCCAACTGTCAGATTTTATTCTGGAGGAATGTGAAGATGAAACGATTTGACGAAGCCCTTGATCAGATTGAGAACCTGCTGACGAATCTATCCAATCGGGTCAAACTGATCCGACGGCTGAAAGCGGAAGGCAGGATGGAAGCCTGCTATGTACAGCTGCTGCGGCTGGAGGACGTCTCGGAACGGCTGACATTGCTGACCCGATCACTGCCGATTGTATCCGGATCCAGAAGTGCACCGGAAGATGTGGAGCATCTCATTCAGGATGCTGTCTCCGTAGAAATCGGCTATACCGAGGAAGGATGGTTTTGCGTTCGCTTTCCGCTGCTGCTGCCGAAAAAGGAGACCGGTTCGAACAACTATGTCCGCGGTTTTCTCTACCCGGCCATGCGATCTTTTTTCACCGGAAGGGTTCCTGTGGTCCACCCGCAGAACGTCCTGATCTACCGACATGTCTATGACCGGAGCCGCCCGAAGCGGAGGATGCGAGATCACGATAATATCGAAATCAATATGGTTTCCGATATTGTTGCGATGTACGTGCTGCCGGATGACGCGCCGCGATACTGCTCGCACTACTACTGTTCCGCTGCCGGAAGCAGGGAACGGACAGAGGTCTATGTGGTTCCCAAGGCGGATTTCCCAATCTGGTTTGCGCAGGAGAATTATTTCCCGGAGGAAGGTGTTTTTCTCTATGAAAATCGGCCTGGTTCGACCGAAAATCATATGTAAAAATACGTGTTTTTCAGGTACTTTCGAAGGAACAAGCGTGCGAGGCCGCAAAAGCCTTGATAATCCTATGCTTTCTGCAACCAATACGCGGAAAAAACCGACGAAGCGAGCAGTCATCCCGTCGGGATTTCTTCCGGTTCGGAGGTGAGTTGAGATGGTCTATTTCCGACCGGGCAGTCATGTGCGCAGGCTCGTCACAATCCTTGCAGTCACGGGCGAAATTCCCGTAAAAGCTCTGGCGCTGCTTGGCAGCCAACGGGTTTATCGGACTCTGGTCACGCGGCTCTGCGAGGAGCAAACATTTGTGAACTCCGAGACCGGCGAAAAGCTGACCTGCCGCTTGCTGACGCTCCACGGAAAGGGCGGGAAGAAATCCATCCGATTTTACAAGGCCGGCCTTCCGGTGCTGAATTGGATCGGCGCATATGACAGCTACATGCGTGCTTTCTGGAACCATAATTTCCCAAGCGACGACTCCCATGTGGATCGGAACTTCCGGTTCTCCGAAGCGGTCATTCTGTGTATGCGAGCCGGGGCCGAGATTCGTCCATGGCAGATGCGCGCGCTTCAGAAGCAATCCATTCAGCGCCAGGCTTTCTCCAGACCGGCGCTGTATTCGGCAAAGGCTGCGAAGAATACCCAGGAGAGCGATCTGTGCAAGACCCAGTATGCCAGATTTATCGCCGCGCTTTTCACAAGCGATCACGCTTATGTGCTTTACAACGTCCGGAACGCGGTCATGAAATGGAACGGCATGAGCGAGTGCAAAACCGTTGAGAGCATCGCTCAACTGGCACGGATGAACTCAACCGTTCCGTCCGTCGACAGCGCGATCATCTTTGGCAATACCGAGGACGTGGCGATCAGAACCATAGAGGACCTGCGGAAGAAGCGCCGGATGGAGCTGCGGCTGGACGCCGTCTATCGGCACATCTACTTTGTGCCGCTGAGCGAAGGGGGCCTCGACCAGCTCCGGCTCCTGCTTCTCCCAGACTGGAATGAACGGATGCTGGCGGTGTTCTTCACTTCTGCGGAGCGCTCCTTTAATCAAGGCGCTTTCGAGTATGACGCGGTAGTAGATGGCGCCTATATCTTTGTCTTCCTCGATGGAGACATTGCCAGACTGAACCGCTTTGCCGGGGCTGTCCGGGACGGCCAAAAGCGGTGCGAGCTGCTCTGCTTTCCCTTTCAGGTCGGTCTGGCAAAGCAGGTGGTCGGAGATACGGTTGACATAACAACAGTGGCGCCAAGTGTCGTACTGAGTACTCTTGGCGCTGGAAAGGAGGACGATCTTTGAAACGTAAGCTTGGAAAAGTGTTGGCCATTGTTCTGGTCTCCGTACTGGGACTGTTCGCGCTGCTCTACTTCGGCGGCATCACGGCGCAATTGCTGGAGAACTATCAGGCGTGGATGGATGCCGGCGGCATGACCGGTCAAGCCCGGATGGGCAGAGCGTCCTGGAATCCGGGCGATTGTCTTTCCCATGCGTTCACCGGCAAGGGACTGGTTGGAATGCTGATTCTGCTGCTCGCGGCCGGCGCAATCTTTGCCTATATCAAGCTCCACAATAAGTTTGATGGCAAGGATCGCGACGAGCGGGGCTTCGCCGTCACAAAAAACGGGCTGTATGGGACAGCGTCCTGGATGTCCGAAAAGGAAATGCGGGAGGTTCTGGAGGTGTCGACGCCGGAAAAGGCGGAAGGCGTTATCCTGGGTGAGTCTCACGGAAAGGTCGTCTGCATGCCGAGAGACACCAGACTGAACCGGCACATCGCCATCTTCGGCGCTTCCGGTACCATGAAGACGCGTGCGGTGGTTCGGAACGCATTGTTCCAGTCGATCCGCCGCGGCGAGTCTGTGGTGGTGACGGACACGAAGGGAGAGCTCTATGCGGATACCGCGGAGCTGTACCGCAAAAACGGGTATGATGTGAAGGTATTCAACCTGGTGAGCCCCACCCACGGAGACTCCTGGAACTGCATGTCCGACCTGCACGGCGATACGCTTATGGCTCATGTTCTGACCAACGTCATCATCGGCAATACCAGCTCCGGGAAAGGCGATCGGTTCTGGGACAACGGCGAAGCCAATCTGCTCAAGGCGCTGGTTCTGTACGTTGATCGGGATAAGAGCCGCGACAGTTCGGAGAAGAACCTTCCCGCGGTCTACCGGATGCTGACAAACAATGACGAGCGGAATCTCACGGCTCTGTTTGAAAGGCTGACAGTGGACCACCCCGCCCGGGCGCCATACAACCTGTTTTCTCAGTCCAGCGACACGGTGCGATCCGGCATCGTCCTGGGGCTTGGCACGCGTCTGCAGGTACTGCAGAATCAGGCAGTGCAGCAGATCACAAGTCAGTCTGACATTGACTTGACCGCCCCCGGAAAACGCAAATGCGCATATTTCATTATCCTGAGCGACCAGGATGCCAGTATGGCGTTTCTGTCATCGCTCTTTTTTTCGTTCCTGTTCATCAAACTGACCCGCTATGCTGACGCCAACCCGGACGGCCGCTGTGCTGTGCCCGTCAATCTGATCTTCGACGAGTTTAACAACGTAGGCCGGATCGGCGGCGCGCCGGACGGCTCGGACTTCACTCGGGCGCTCAGCACGATTCGTTCCAGGGATATCCGGGTTATGCTGGCTGTGCAGAGCCTCGGGCAGCTCCAGAATCGGTATGGGAATAACCTTTGGGCTGAGATCATCGGCAACTGCGACATCCAGCTGATGCTGGGCTGTACTGACGACGTCAGCGCCGAATATTTCTCAGCTCGCAGCGGGGACATCTCCGTGGAGGTCAACTCGACTATGACGGTCCGCCGGACCATCGCAGTGGCGCAGGTCATTCCCCAATACCGACACACGGAAGGCCAGGGCAAAAGGCGCCTTCTTACGCCGGATGAGGTTCTGCGTCTGCCAAACTCGGATCTGCTCTGCATTGTTCGGGGCTGCAATATCCGGCGGCTCCGGAAGTTCGACTATACGCGGCATCCCATGGCCAATGAGATCCGACGGGTGTCGGTCTATGACTACGACCCGCGTCCCGGTCTGACATTCAGCCCTGCCGCGTCTGCCGCGCCGGAGCAACCCAGCCGTTCGAAAACCACAGCGAAAATCCCCTACGCCTCGCTCACATCGCCAGACGAATTTCTCAATTCATGAAAAGGAGGATGAATCCAATGATCAACCAAGAAGAAGCCATGGAAACCGGTACTGCTCCCCAGACTGAAACAGGCCCGATCTCCGGGCTGGAATTCAGCTCTGAAGAGAGCACACTGCGACCGCCCGGGGATATCCCGCCCCAGACTGAGGCAGCATCCGCGTCTTCTGACCCGCAAATGCAAGACCCGGGTCCCCTTAGGCAATCCGAAAATGCCGAGCCGTCTCAGTCTGGTACAGCGGCGAAGCCAAAAAAAGAAACACCTAGGAGCGTGGTCACCATCGATGAGAAGCCCTCCGTGGAAACAGATGCAGACAGAAACCGTTCCGACCTGCTGGATCTCATTGAGTCCATGAGAGCCGGACGCATCCTCAGCGGTGTCATCCAGGGCATCGAGATGCTGCCAAACGATCCAAGCCAATCCATCGCAGTTCTCTATTATGGAGAGTTTAAGGTGGTGATCCCGGCAAAGGAAGCAGTGGAGGTTCCCGACGCTTACCCGGGCAATAGTGACACCGCCCGCGAAATCATGATGACCAAGCGGCTTGGCGCGGAGGTGGACTACATCGTCAAGGGTGTGGATCGGGACGCCGGCGTCGCAGTAGCCAGCCGGCTGGAGGCCATGCGAGTCAAGCGGCGGATCAACTACTACGGGAGAGACCGGGACGGCAATTACAAGATCTACGAGGGCATCTGTGCAGAAGCACGCGTCGTTGCCGTTCTGAGAGCCGGAATTTTTATCGAGCTGTTCGGTCTGGAGACGTTTGTCCCGCTGAAGGAACTGAGCTATCAGCGGATTTTTGACGCCAGCTCCCAATTCAAGCCCGGAGAGCGCATCCTGGTAAAGATTCTGGAGCTGGATCGGTCAGACCGAAATCACATCAAGGTGTTCGCGTCGGTCAAGCAGACGACTGTCAATCCGTATGAGCAGGCTGTAAAAAAATACACCATCGGAAACAAGTATGTCGGAACGGTTACCTATATAGACCCGACCGGCATCTATGTGGCGCTGGATGGCGGCATCGACTGCAGATGCAATTTCCCAAGGCGCGGCCGCCCGCCCGTAGGCGCTCACGTTACCGTGCGCATCCTGGGCATCAAGCATTCATCCAGCCGAATCTACGGTGTTATCACCCATGTATCCGTCGCGAGATAGGAGGGCGAGATGAAGAAACTCATCAGTATAATCCTCATCTGTACCACCTTGCTGTGTCTGGTGCTTCCAGCCTCCGCAGCGGAAGTCCGTGCTCCGAAGCTGCCCTTCGTGGACGTTCCGGAGGATGCGTATTACTATGACGCCGTCCGCTGGGCGGTAAACGCAGGCGTCACATCCGGTACGGACAAGACCCATTTTAGCCCGAACGCGATCTGCACCCGAGCGCAGGTAGTCACCTTTATCTGGCGTTCCTTCGGAAGTCCCAAGCCCAAGACCACCAGCAACCCGTTCCAGGATGTTAAGAAGTCGGACTATTTCTACCAGGCTGTGCTGTGGTGCGTGGAAAATAAGATTACCTCCGGCACTGGCGCGAACCGCTTCTCGCCCGGCGAGTATTGCACTCGCGGGCAGGTTGCGACCTTCCTGTTCCGCTCCGCCGTGTATATGGGGAACTGGAGTGAGGAAGACATTGCGGAGAACAAAGCGGCTCTGATGCACTGGGTCCAGGAAGTGCCGCGGATGCGGTTTGAGGATGTAAGCTTCAGCGTGTATTACGGGCAGCCTGTGTATGCGCTGGAGAACTGGGGACTGGTCACCGGCGTGTCCGACCATCCGCATCTGTTCAAGCCCAACCGGGTATGCACCAGAGCAGAAGCGCTCACCATGCTGTACCGGTATTGGAATTTCAATTGGTCCTGATGCGGGGAGGAGGAATCAGTATGACAGACGCGCCGAATAAGGAGCAGCTGCGCCGCGCAAGCTTGGCCAGAGATGCCAGGCAACTCATCTGCGAATGCTTCATGATCGAGTCTGGGGACGACACCTCGCTCACCGCCTACTACCGCGGCTTCTATCTCCAGCTGTCTTTCTCCGAGCTGCACCCTCTCATCGTCTTTTGCCTGGCAAAGAAGATTCCGGACACGGAGTCGCCGAAGCAGCTTGCGACTGCAAACGAGCTGAACCTGCGGAGCATCTTAGGGAGCCACACGCTCAACCCGGAGGTAGGCTGTTACGCCTACCGTGCCGTCCATTGGCTGGACGCAAAACTGACCCGGGAACGGCTGTTCGAGATCCTCGAACGCCTGGCCGGCGAGGCGCAGCGGGGCTACAACAGACTCTCTGTGTGAGACTGAGTTGCATTTCCCTTGACTTTTCGGTGTAATCAAGTAGAATCTATTTGAAGGGATGATGCATCATGAAACGAGGAACCTGGGTAATCCCGCTTTTGCTCCTGTGTACCATACTGACTTTGACCGCCTGCAGAAAGCCCAAGGATCCGGCGGAAGAAAGCATGCAATTGCTCTCTTCAGAGTCCGTCCCTCAGACTGAGACGGAAATAACGTCGGATACGGTGCACGTGAGTGATATCGATTTGGAATCCAATGCTGCAGACAGCACTGCAGCGCCGACCGAGTTCGCCGAGGTTCCGACAGAGGCAACCGAGCTCCCGGAGCCGGTCACGACCGTTCCGCAGTCATCTGAACCAGCGACAGCGCCTGCGCCGACCGAGCCCGCAAAACCGACAGAGCCGACGCCCCAGCCGACAGAACCCAAACCGACAGAGCCGCGTCCCACGGAACCGGTGCCAACGGAGCCAAAACCGACCGAGCCGGCACCGCCTCCCACAGAGGCGCCACACGTTCACAGCTGGAGCGACTGGAAGCAGACGAAGGCTCCGACCTGTGCTGCTGCCGGGGAGGAAACGCGAACCTGCGCAGGCTGCGGTGCCGCGGAAACCAGATCCGTCGCCGCGACCGGGAAGCATTCCTGGCAGGAAACCGCTCCATCCTGCACACAGGAGGGCAAAAAGACCTGCACGGTTTGCGGAACGAAAGAGAGCATTCCGGCGCTTGGCCACAATTGGGTGCATTACGAGGAACAGGGCCACTGGCAGGCGCTGGTCACCTGCTACTGCGGTGCGCAATTCGGCTCAGTCGATGAATGGGAGGCTCACGCATCTGCAAGCTCCGATCTTGCCTACCTGGATGCACATGCAGGATATGAACTGCATGAAGTTTGGCAAGTCGACAAGCCCGCCCAGGACGTCTGTTCCCGCTGCGGCGCGATCAAGTAACCCGGCAACAACAAGTCCATAATCATCGAGCTTGAAAGCACGGTCCGAAACAACGGATCGTGCTTTTTTGCTGCCGCAAACTGCGGCACACAATCAAATCATACAGGAGGATACAGTATGAAAAGCAAACGTATTGCAAGAATGGTTTCCCTGCTCCTGCTCTTCGCCCTGCTGATCAGCGTCATCCCGTTTACCGGGCTGATCGGATCCGCGGCAGCAGAGACGCCGGAAGCTGCCGAGACGGAGTCCCCGATTCCCGCTGATACGCAGGAGCCGGAGCCCACCGAGCAGGAAACCGCAGTGGAAGATCCCGTCCAGGAGACGAAAGTCCCGGAACCCAGCGAAGTGATCGAGGAAACGGAGGTCACCGAGCCGGTCAGTTCGGAGGAAGAACCCGACGATCCGACATGGATGGACGCAGGATTGCTTCTGCTCGTGGACGGGACACTGGTTCCCTACAATCCGATCACCGGCGAATATGACATGAGCCAGCTCCCCGGCGGCACCCGAGCCATCCCCTCAAGCATCTATTACTCAGATGTGCTGGGGGCTCACGGCTCCGATCTGAACGGAAGCTACATCAAAAGCGGCGGGCTCTATGACAGTTGGGTCTACGGAAACAACCAATGGTGGCCCTATTCCACCGGCGTACTCTCTCCGTATACCAACAAGCGTGTGAGAACGGACATGTTGTACTGCAACGACGGCCCGAGCCACTACAAGACAGAGTCCGGCGTTCTTGCGATCCCGATCCGGCCCAGCCAGGAATCCGGCTGGAGTATGGACGTCAGCGGCTACGGCAGCTATACCACCAGATCCACCGGTGTTCCGACTTACAAGTCTGAATCGCTGTACACCAAGATGGTCCCTAATTACTCGGCGGCTACCTGGACGCAGATCAACCTGATCTACGGCGTTGCCCGGGGCATGGGCGGCATGACCGAGTCTGGAACTACGAACATCACCGCGGCTGCCAGCACCCTGATCTCCAACGTGGTGTTCGGTAATATCGGCTTGGGCTCCGACAAGCTGTTTCACGGCAAACCGATCCTGACCAACAGCTCCTACGTGAACACCCAGATGCTGGAGATCCTCGTGCGCTGTGAGGTTTACTCCAAAGAGAAAGGCCTGACAGGCAGCTTCACCGGAGACAACACTGTCGCCGCCCTGAAGGCGAAAGGCTATACCGCGACAGACACGACCGGCTGGTATGTGAAATCCGGTTCTGCTGCTTCCACCGCCATGGGCTATTTCCAGATCAACAAGAGCCAGTCAAACGGCAACCAGATCTATATCTACGCAACCAATGAGATCACCTTCGACAACGGCAAGACGGTCAGCCTCAAGAAAACCACGAAGAACTCCTCCAGCGTTTCGGCCTGTATCCAGAACAATCCCCTTTATACGCTGCAGGGTGCCGTGTACGAGATCCATCAGGGTTCCGCCACCGGCACCGTGGTTGAAACGCTGACCACCAACGCCAACGGCGAAGCCACCGGCACGAAGAAATATGCCATTGGCACCAAATTGTATGCGGTGGAAAAAACCGCGCCGTCCGGATACCTGCTCGATACAACGCCCGTAGAGCTGACGGTTTCCTCCGGAAGCAACGTCTTTAACGTCGCCGACACCCCCACCTTTGACCCCAACAGCCTTGTTCTTACAAAAAAAGGCAAAGAGGGTACGCGAATCGAAGGAGCGGTCTTCAAGGTTCAATTCTATGCCTCCAATTGGGCAGATTCCTCCAAGCTGTTGCGCACATGGTATTTCCAGTCTGATGCGACCGGTATTGTGCGGCTCAAGGACAACTTCTTCGCCTCTGGCTATTCTTCTGATCCGATGTTCAAGGTCGGTGGGAATGCGGTCATGCCGCTCGGCTGTGTCGTCGTGACCGAAGTCAAAACAGCGAGCGGGTATGTGCTGCCTCAGGGGAATAATGCCAGCGTGTGCATGTTCATCCGCCAGGGCGGCGGAAAGACCGCGCAGATGAGTCAGCCGGCAGGCGCCTACTGGGGCGACGCCAGTGCGAATCCGATCAGTTCCACCAATCCCAAGGGCATTTACAAAATGGAAAACGACGCGGATCCCACCAAACTGACAGCAGAATGTGGTGTACCCTTTGTCAAGGACAATTTAATTCGTAGGGATAGTATTTTTTGAGAAGCTGTGTTAAACTGGATTCTGCTTTACCATTCCGGAGGATAGTGCAACGCTGAGGAGCGACATGAGCGCCGGGGTGGGTTTGC
>JAFSLL010000238.1 GCA_017448455.1 Oscillospiraceae bacterium
GGCTGACAAAGATAAGATAGAATCAACAGACAGCGTCAATAGCATTTTTGAAGAGATTATGATACACTGGACAGCGAAAAGGCGCAGTAAAGGGACGGAAGAAATGCTCGGGAGGATAGAGATTTGGATGCTGAGAAGACAGGAAAACTGAAGAGATTCCTTGTGCCCTCCGCGATCGTGCTTGTCCTGTGCCTGTTGTGGCTTCTGCTTCGCCCGTATTTTGCCCGCGATGGTCAGAGGTATGACGGCTCAAAGTCCGCACTGCGCTATGAGATCATTGCAGACTGGGAAGCGAAACCGGCAGACCATTTATATGTATATGCGGCTGAGGCGCCGGAAGATATGCAGAAACAGATGCTGGAGCGTTACGGCACCGCAGAGAAACTCGCGGCACTTCTTCCTGTGCACACGCCAGAACATCCGCAGTATCGCGGAGAGGGAAAGGATCCGTATTTTGTTTATCTGATTCGCCGTTTTCGGGACAGGATCAACGGAGAAATATTTGTTTACCCGAACACTTACTCGGGGAAATATGATATTTCCTCTGTCTTTCAGGAGATCGACTGGCAGGGCATTGCGGGTTACACCTCCCCGGAAGCGCCGCTGTATCTGTATAAAGAAGGGCTCTGGTACTTCGGTATCATCGGAGACCGCGCCTACTGTCTGACGCTCAGAGAATCTTATCAGGAATCTATAGGTGTAAACACCAAAACAGACAACTTTGTTCCCTATCCCGGCGGGGCAGTCCGGGACGTGCCGGTGAACGAAACGGAATGATCACCTGCATAAGACGGTATCATCAAAGCTGAGAACAGCATTGATCCGATTAACAAGACAAGAGGCTTGCACCGGCAGACGATCCCGCGTATGCAAGCCTCTTTCTTTGATTGATTTGGGTCATCTGCTGGAAAAGCATGGTGAGAATACCTTAAAGTGCAGCCCTATGAATATGACCTGGTCTTTCTGAGCAGGGTGCAGAATGTCATCGTACATGCGGACGGCAGCGTTGCCACAGGGGACGCCGAGCTTGCCGGCAAAGCAACAGCGTGCGGAAGACAAGCTGATGGACGAGATGCAGTCCTGGTTTACGGACCCGATCGTCGAAAAGGTCGAGCTGAACTGAAGATTTTACAACGACAACGAGGGCCGAAAGAATATGCCAGCCTCTGGATCGAACAGTTTTATTATCCAAATGGGCATATAGGTGAGCACGGCATTGTTCCGGAAAATAAACCGTTGTCTTTATCAAATTTCACTCCGGACTGGTGTGCGAATTCTAATTAATCCAGCTCCCTTGCCCCGGTGTACAGTTCGTAATACCGCCCTTTCATGGCGAGGAGCTCTTCATGCGTGCCGCGCTCGATGATCTCGCCCTGCTCCAGTACCATGATGGCGTTCGCGTTGCGGACGGTGGAGAGCCGGTGCGCGATCACGAAGGTGGTGCGGTCTTTCATCAGGCGGTCCATGCCGTGCTCGATATGCCGCTCGGTACGGGTATCGACGGAAGATGTCGCTTCGTCCAGCACGAGGATCGGGGCCTTGGAGATCGCGGCCCGCGCGATGTTTAAGAGCTGGCGCTGGCCCTGGGAAAGGTTCGTGCCGTCGCCCTCAATCACGGTATCATAGCCTTCGGAAAGGCGCATGATAAAGCTGTGTGCAGAGGCGGTCCGGGCCGCCTGCTCGACCTCTTCATCGGTGGCATCCAGCCGGCCGTAGCGGATATTTTCCCGCACGGTGCCGGTAAAGAGGTGGGTGTCCTGCAGGACCATGGCGATCTTGCTGCGCAGCTCGTCACGCTTCATCTCTTTCACTTCTACGCCGTCGATGGTAATAGAGCCCTCTTCGATATCGTAGAAGCGGTTCAGCAGATTGGTGATGGTGGTCTTGCCGGCGCCGGTGGAGCCCACGAAGGCGATCTTCTGGCCCGGTTTGGCGTACACATTGATATGCTTCAGGACCGTCTTCTCCGGCACGTAGCCGAAGGAGACGTCGTTCATGATCACATAGCCCTTCATGGCGGACATATCCGCGGCGTCCGGTTTATCCGGGCTTTCCGGCTCGGCATCCATCACGTCGAAGACACGCTCCGCGCCGGCGATGGCGGAGAAGATGGTCGCCATCTGCTGGGAGATCTGGTTGATGGGCATGGAAAACTGACGGGAGTAATTCGCAAAGACGGTGAGCCCGCCGGGGGAAAGCTTGCCGGCCAGGATCAGGATCCCGCCGATGCCGTTGGTCACGGCGTAGGAGATCTGGGAGGTGTTGCCCATGAGCGGGCCCATCACGCCGCCCCAGAACTGTGCCCGGAACTGTTTTTCCCGCATGTCGCCGTTCAGCTGCCCGAATTCTTCTGCGCAGGTTTCTTCATGGTTGAAGACCTTGACGACCTTCTGACCGCTTACGGTCTCTTCAATGTAGCCGTTCACGGCACCGAGGGCCGCCTGGTTCGCGCTGTAGTATTTCCGCGAGCGTTTGGCGATCGCCAGGCCACCGAAGAGGAAGATGGGCACGAAGACCACCACGACCAGCGTCAGCAGCCAGCTTGTCGTGATCATGAAGATCAGCGTGCCGACCAGAGTGACGATGCCGGAAATGATGGAGATCAGCGAGTTGTTCAGCATGGCATCGATATTGTCGATGTCGTTCGTGAAGCGGGACATGATCTCGCCGGTGGGGTGACCGTCAAAGTACTTTAACGGCAGCTTCTGCAGCTTGTCAAAGAGGTCGTCGCGCATCTTTTTCAGCACGCTCTCCGTGATGGTGATGCCGATGCGGCTCATCAC